>NZ_BAABDQ010000025.1:0-202500 GCF_039539705.1 Nonomuraea rosea
AACCCCGGCGGCACCAACCTGGCCACCGGCAAACCCATCACCGAGTCCTCCCACACCCACACCTACGTCGCCGCCAACGCCAACGACAACAACCTGCAGACCTACTGGGAAGGCGCCGCCTACCCCAGCACCCTCACCGTCCAGCTCGGCGCCAACGCCGACCTGAGCGCCCTGACCCTCAAACTCAACCCCGACGCCGCCTGGGCCCGCCGCACCCAGACCATCCAGGTCCTCGGCCGCGAACAGAGCGCCACGACCTTCACCACCCTGCTCGCCCAGGCCGTCTACACCTTCGACCCGGCCACCGGCAACACCGTCACCATCCCCCTGAGCGCCAAGACCGCCGACGTCCGCCTGCAGATCACCGCCAACTCCGGCGCACCCGGCGGCCAGATCGCCGAGTTCCAGATCTTCGGCACCCCCGCGGCCAACCCCGACCTGACCGTCACCAGCCTGACCTGGACCCCGGCCGCGCCGAGCGAGACCAGCGCGATCACGCTGTCGGCCACGGTCAGGAACGCCGGCACGGCCGGCTCCCCGGCGGACAGCGTCAGCCTCTACCTCGGCGGCACCCTGGCCGGCACCGCCGCCGTCCCCGCCCTGGCCGCAGGAGCGTCCGCCACGGTGACGCACGTCGCCGGCACCCGCCCGGCGGGCACGTACCCGGTCAGCGCCAAGGTGGACGCCGACAACACCGTCGCCGAGCAGGACGAGGACAACAACACTCACACGGCGGCGTCGTCCCTGATGGTCAGCGAGGCCCCAGGGCCGGACCTCCAGGTGCTGAGCATCACCTCCAGCCCGCCGAACCCGGCGGCCGGCGCGGCGGTCACGTTCTCCGTGGCCGTGCGGAACCGCGGGTCCGCCGCGGCGAACGCCACCACGGTCACCCGGCTGACGGTGGGCGGCACCACGCTCAACACCAGCACCGCGCCGATCGCCGCGGGCGCGACGGCCAACGTCGCGGTCAGCGGGAGCTGGACCGCCACCAGCGGCGGCGCCACCATCACCGCCACCGCGGACGCGACCGGCGTGGTCGCCGAGACCAACGAGAGCAACAACACCTTCTCGCAGCCCATCGTGGTCGGGCGCGGCGCGGCGGTGCCGTGGGTCGAGTACGAGGCCGAGGCCGCCGCCTACCAGGGCACCCTCCTGGAGGCCGACGCGCTGCGCACGTTCGGGCACACCAACTTCGCCACCGAGTCCTCGGGCCGCAAGTCGGTGCGGCTCAACAGCACCGGCCACTACGTGGAGTTCACCTCGGCCAACCAGGCCAACTCCATCGTGGTGCGCAACTCCATCCCCGACGCCCCGGGCGGCGGCGGCATCGAGGCCACCATCAGCCTGTACGCCGACGGCGTCTTCGCCCAGAAGCTGACGCTCTCCTCGCGGCACAGCTGGCTCTACGGGACCACCGACGAGCCCGAGGGCCTGACCAACACCCCGCAGGCCGACGCCAGACGGCTGTTCGACGAGTCGCACGCGCTGCTGGCGAGGTCGTACCCGGCGGGCACCAAATTCCGGCTGCAGCGGGACGGCGGCGACACCGCCTCCTTCTACATCATCGACCTGATCGACCTGGAGCAGGTCGCGCCGCCGGCCTCCCAGCCGGCCGGTTGCACCTCCATCACCAGCTACGGCGCGGTGCCGGACGACGGGCTCGACGACACGGCCGCCATCCAGCGCGCGGTGACGGACGACCAGAACGGCGTCATCGGCTGCGTCTGGATCCCGCCGGGCCAGTGGCGGCAGGAGAAGAAGATCCTCACCGACGACCCGCTGAACCGCGGCCAGTACAACCAGGTCGGCATCAGCGACGTCACGATCCGCGGCGCGGGCATGTGGCACTCGCAGTTCTACACGCTGACCGAGCCGCACCTGGCCACGGGCGGCATCAACCACCCGCACGAGGGCAACTTCGGCTTCGACATCGACGACAACGTCCAGATCTCCGACGTCGCCATCTTCGGCTCCGGCCGCATCCGCGGCGGGCCGGGCGGAGCCGAGGGCGGGGTCGGGCTGAACGGGCGCTTCGGCCTGAACACCAAGATCACGAACGTCTGGATCGAGCACGCGAACGTGGGCGTCTGGGTCGGCCGCGACTTCGACAACATCCCCGACCTGTGGGGGCCGGCCGACGGCCTGCAGTTCAGCGGCATGCGCATCCGCGACACCTACGCCGACGGCATCAACTTCTCCAACGGCACGCGGAACTCGCGGGTGTACAACTCCTCGTTCCGCACGACGGGCGACGACTCGCTGGCGGTGTGGGCCAACCCGTACGTGAAGGACCCGGCCGTGGACATCGCCCACGACAACCACTTCGTCAACAACACCATCCAGCTCCCGTGGCGGGCGAACGGCATCGCCATCTACGGCGGCCACGGCAACACGATCGAGAACAACCTCATCTACGACACCATGAACTACCCCGGCATCATGCTGGCGACCGACCACAACCCGCTGCCCTTCTCCGGCCAGACGCTGATCGCGAACAACGGGCTCTACCGTTGCGGCGGCGTCTTCTGGTCGGAGGCGCAGGAGTTCGGGGCCATCACGCTCTTCGCCCAGAACAGGGACATCACCGGAGTCACCATCCGGGACACCGATATATCCGACTCGACCTATGACGGGATCCAGTTCAAGACGGGCGGCGGCAACATGCCGAACGTCGCGGTCACCAACGTGCGCATCGACAAGTCGAACAACGGCGCCGGCATCCTGGCGCACGCCGGCGCGCGCGGCAGCGCGACGCTGTCCAACGTCACCATCACCAACTCGGCGGACGGGAACATCGTGCGCGAACCCGGCTCCACCTTCGTGATCACGGGCGGCTAGCGGGAACCCGGCGAGGGGCGCCCGGCACACGGCCCGGCGCCCCTCGTCATACCACTCGTCATGCCGCTCATCCGCTGCTCAACGCGCCTTGACAGAGCCTCGTGACCAACGATCATCCGTCATGTACCGTCACGGGTGAAATGCGCGACTACCGAGGAGCGGTAGATGACCGAGGAGCAGCGGCTAGACGCGACAGAACAGCAGAAGAAACGGCAACTGGTCCGGGCGGTGATCGCCTCCGCCGTGGGGACCTCCGTCGAATGGTACGACTTCTTCCTCTACGGCTTCGCCGCCAGCACCATTTTCGCGGGGCTGTTCTTCCCGACGAGCGATCCGACGACGGGCCTGCTGCTCGCCCTCGGCACCTACTTCGGCGGTTTCGCCGCCCGCCCGATCGGCGCGGCGATCTTCGGCCACTACGGCGACCGCATCGGCCGCAAGGCCACCCTGATCATCACCCTGCTCAGCATGGGCATCGCCACCGCGCTCGTGGGCCTGGTGCCCACCTACGACCAGATCGGCATCTGGGGCGGCATCCTGCTGACGCTGCTGCGCCTGCTGCAGGGCATCAGCGTCGGCGGCGAATGGGGCGGATCCGTGCTGCTCGCCACCGAGTGGGGGAAATCGCGCGGCGGCCGGCGCGGCTTCCTCGGGAGCTGGCCGCAGTTCGGTGTCCCGGTCGGCCTCGTGCTCGGCTATCTGGCGCTGCAGGTCTTCCAGCCGCTCGACACCTACTGGGGCTGGCGCATCCCGTTCCTGCTCAGCATCGTGATGGCGGGGATCGGCCTCTACATCAGGCTCGGCATCCTGGAGACGCCCGTCTTCACCAAGGTCCTGGAGGAGAACCGGGTCGAGCGCGTCCCCGTGCGCGAGGTCATCCGCAGGAACTGGCGGGAGATCCTGCTCAGCGCGCTGCTGCGCACCGGGCAGCAGGCGCCGTTCTACATCTTCACCGTGTTCATCCTCACCTACGCCACCAAGACCCTGGGCTTCAAGGCGGGCGACATCTACCCGTACGTCATCGCCGCCGGCGTCGTCTCGCTGTTCACCGTGCCGTTCTGGGGTTACCTCTCCGACGTCGTGGGCCGCCGGCGGCTCTACATGATCGGCGCGGCGGCGATGGTGGTCTGGTCGTTCATCTACTGGCCGCTGCTGGACACCCGCGTCCCGTCGCTGGTGTTCCTGGCCATCGTGCTGTCCGCGCCCATCCACGACATCCAGTACGGCCCGCAGGCCACGTTCATCGCCGAGAGCTTCACCGGCCGGCTGCGCTACAGCGGCGCCTCGCTCGGCTACCAGCTCGCCTCGGTGACGGCGGGCGGGCCCGCGCCGCTGATCGCGGTGTGGCTGTACGCCACCTACCAGAGCTCGTTCGCCATCGCCGTCTACATGGCGATCTGCGCCCTGATCAGCGTGGTGGCCGCGTTCGCGATGAAGGACCGGTCGCAGCAGGACTACGCGGTGGAGTACGACGACGTGCGGCCCGGCCCGTCAGGCTAGGGACGGTTCAGGGCTTCTCGGCCACCACCGGGTTGGTCAGTTCGCCCAGTCCCCCGACGGACACGGTGATCGTGTCCCCGGGCTGGACCGGGCGGACGCCCGGTGGCGTGCCGGTCATGATCACGTCGCCCGGCACCAGCGTGGCGAACGCCGAGACGTACGCGATGAGCGCCGGGATGCCGAAGATGAAGTCGCGCGTGCTGCCGCTCTGGCGCACCTCCCCGTTCACCGTGCACGTGACCAGGACGTCCGAGGGGTCGAACTCGGTCTCCACCCACGGGCCGAGCGGGCAGAAGGTGTCGAAGCCCTTGCCGCGCGTCCACTGCGGGTCGCCCTTCTGCAGGTCGCGGGCGGTGACGTCGTTGCCGATGGTGTAGCCGTACACGTGGGACATGGCCTCCGCGGCCGGGATGCGGCGGCCCGCGCGGCCGATCACGACGACCAGCTCGGCCTCGGGGTCGAGCCGTCCCGACAGCGACGGGTAGACGATCTCGTCACCCGGGCCGGCGATCGACGACGGCGGCTTGAGGAAGATCAGCGGCTCCTCGGGCACCGGGTTGCCGAACTCGGCGGCGTGGTCGGCGTAGTTCCGTCCCACGCAGAGGATCTTGCTGGGGGTGACGGGGGCGCGCAGCCGGACCTGGTCCACGCTCCCCACGCCGGCTCCCGGGCGCAGCCCGGTCCAGGGGTCGCCATCGGCCGCCCGGACCGTGCCGTCGGTGCCGAGCACCCCCCATCGGATCGTGCCCGCGTCGTCGTACCGGATGATGCGCATGGTGCTCCTCGCTGGTCAGCAGCCGTTGTAGTCGTTGGTCCACAGGCGGCCCTCAGCGGCGTCCGCCCGGTCTTCGAGGATCTTGAGCCTGAGCATGACGTCGAGTGTGCGCCGCACGACCGCGCCGTCGAAGCATCCCTTGTCGGACAGCGCGGGCGACATCGCCTTGACCGTGCGCAGCACCGTCGCCTGGTCGGTGCTGCCGAGGTCGTCGAGTATCTGGGCGGCCACCGCGTCCGGCTGCCGCTTGACCTTCGCGGTCGCCTGCGCGAGCACGCGGCTGAAGGCGGCGGCGGTGGCGGTGTTCGCCCCGGCCCACTCCCGGGACGTCGCCCAGGCGGTGTAGTCGAACTTGTCCAGCTCAGGCACCTCGCCCTTGGGCCCGTCGATGAGCACGACGCCGAACCCCTTCTCCGCGGCCACGTACGGCGTCGGCGGCGACAGGTGATAGGCGTCGATCTGGCCCTTCTCCAGGGCGGCGAGCAGCGCGGACCCGCCCCCGAGCGGCACGATCTCGACGTCGCGCTCCGGGTCGAGGCCCACCGAGCCCAGGTAGTAGCGCATGTAGGTGTCGGTGGGGGAGCCGGGCGAGGTGATGCCGATCTTGAGCCCCTTGAGCGCGACGAGCCGGTCGCGCAGCGGCGAGGCGGCGCTCACCTTCTTGCGCGCCGCCACCTCCTTGCGCATGACGAGCGTGAGGGTCACCCGGTTCAGGATGTCGTGCGCCATCACCACCGAGTCGTCCCCCGCCTTGCTCAGCTCGGCGAGGTCCTCGAACCCGACGTCGGCGTACTGGGCCTGGCCGGAGGCGAGCGCGGCGACGCTGTCGTTGCCGCTCTCCACCTCGACGATCTCGACCGTCAGGCCCTCCTTGGCGAACAGGCCGTCGTCCTGGGCGACGTACAGGGCCGAGAGGAACACGTTGGGCGCCGACGCTATCGTGATCTTCTTCGCCGCGCCCGGTTCGCCGCCCGCGCCGTCACCTCCGGCGCAGCCGCCCGCCGCCAGCAGGAGCACCGCGATCACGGCTGACCTGGCCCTCATAACGACCTCCTCGGATCACAGGGTGTCTCCGCCGCGCAGCCGGACCTCCGGCCGCCAGCGCAGCACACGGGACAGCGGCCGCAGGGACATCGACAGCAGCAGGACGATCGCGGCCAGCACGATCGTCCCCGCGATGACCCCCGCGGTCTGGTAGCGCCCGGCCGCCGCCCTGGTCAGGTAGCCGATGCCGCGATTGGACGCGATGAACTCGCCGACGACCGCGCCGATCATGGCGGCCGGCAGGGTGATGCGCAGGGCCGCGAGGATGTACGGCAGCGCGCCGGGCAGCAGCACGGACCGCATCGTCGCCCACCTGGTGCCGCCCATCACCCGCGTGACGTCTAGCAGCCCCTGCGGCACCTGCCTGATGCCCTCCACGGTGTTGACGAAGACCACGAAGAACACGAAGTACGCGGCCAGCACGATCTTGGGCGTGAGCCCGATGCCGAACCAGAGGATGAAGACCGGCCCCAGCGCCACCGCCGGGATCGAGTACGCGACCAGGAAGTACGGCTCCACCACGCGATAGGCCACCCGGCGCAGCGCCAGCGGCCAGGCCAGCACGACCCCGGAGGCCGCCCCCGCGAGGAACCCGAGCCCGGCCGAGGTGAGCGTGAACCTGGCGTGGAACCAGAAGTCCGCCGAGCCGAACCAGCTGAGCAGCCGCGCGGCCACCGCCTCCGGGCTGCTGATGAAGAAGGGCCGCACGAGCGTGCCGGAGATCAGGTCCCAGACGACGATCGCGCCCGCGGCCAGGGCGAGCCTGCTCGCCCACACCACCGCCCGCCGCGCCCGCCTGCGGCGCGTGCCCCGCCGCCGCACCTGGGCCAGCACCCGCGCACCCGTTTCGCTCATCCGCGCGGCCTTTCCGTGCTCCACGGCAGCGCCCGCGCCTCGACGGCCCTGATCACGGCGTTGACCAGCATGACCAGCGCGGCCACGACGACGATCCCGGCGAAGACCGTCGCCGTCTCGAACTGGCGGGACGAGCGCACGATGAGGAAGCCGAGCCCCTGGGTCGCGGCGATGAACTCGCCCAGGATCGCGCCCACCATGGCACGCGAGAATGTCAGCCGGATGCTCGCCACCACCGCGGGCGCGGCCCCCGGCAGCACGACCGTGCGCACGAGCGTCACCCCGCGCGCGCCCAGCACCCGGGAGACCTCGATCAGGCCGGGCTCGATGCCGCGCACCCCCGCCATCGTGTTCGCCAGCACGATCAGGAACACCATCAGCGCCGCCAGCAGCACCTTGGGCAGCAGTCCGAGGCCGAACCACATGATGAACATGGGCGCCAGCGCGATCTTCGGAATGGAGTAGAACGCGGCGAGGAAGGGCCCGGCGATCTCGTCCAGCAGCGGCACGGCCACCAGGAGCAGCGCCGCCGCCAGCCCTACCGCGATGCCGATGAGGTAACCGGCGCCCGCCTCGGCCAGGGTGGTCGCCACGTGCCCCCACAGCCTGCCCTCCAGCACCAGGTCCGCCAGCCGCGCCGCGACCTCGGAAGGGCTGCTGACGTACCGGCGCTCGACGATCAGGCCGAGGCCGTACTCCCAGAACAGCAGCAGCCCGGCGCCGAGCAGCGCGATCCCGCCGCGCACGCGCAGCCGCTCGCGGGACGCGGCGGCGCGGGCGCCGGCGGCGGCCCGCGCGAGCACGTCGGAGGAGGGCTCGCCGCGTGTCGTGGAGAGCGTCATGACGCCGCGATCTCCATGCGGATGTCGTCCCACAACGCGTCGTAGAGCTGCCGGAACCGGGGGAGGTCGTGGATGTGGAAGACGTCGCGCGGGCGCGGCAGGCCCACCTCGTACTCCCGCTTGATGCGGCCGGGCCGGCAGGTGAAGGTGAGGATCCTGTCGCTCAGCGCGATGGCCTCGACCAGGTCGTGGGTGACGAACAGCACCGCGGGCCTGCGCAGCTCCCACAGCTTGAGCAGCTCGTCCTGGAGGATGACCCGCGTCTGTGCGTCGAGCGGGCCGAACGGCTCGTCCATGAGCACCACGTCGCTGTCGTAGGCGAGCGTGCGCACGATGCCGGCCCGCTTGCGCATGCCGCCGGACAGCTCGTGGGGGTAGTGGTCCTCGAAGCCGCCGAGCCCGACCAGCTCGATGAACTCCCTGGCCCGCCGGCGCCGCTCCTGCTTGGGCACGCGGCGCAGCTCCAGGCCGTACTCCACGTTGCGCAGCATCGAGCGCCACGGCAGCAGGTTGTCGTCCTGGGTGATGTAGCCGACCTCGGTGTTCACGCCGGAGACCGGCTTGCCGCGGTGGACGACCCGGCCGGCCGAGGGCTGGATGAGGCCGGCGAGCAGGTTCAGCACCGTGGACTTGCCGCAGCCCGACGGGCCGACCAGGCTGATGAACTCGCCCGGCCGCGCGGTGAGGGTCACGTCCTCCAGGGCGAGCAGCGGTTGCGCGGAGCGGCCGCGCGGCACGAACGCCTTGTAGACCGCCTCCAGGCGGACGGCCTCTTCGAGTGGTTTCTCCAGGTCGCCCATTCGATCAGCTCCATACTGGATACTGAAGATGGTAGACCGTCCACAGATGAGATCAAGAGGCCGTCATCCGCCGGGGGTGAGCGAGTCGGCCAGCGCGGCGCCCGCGTCTCGCGCGGCGGCGATGATCTCGTCGGGGCCGGCGTCGGTGCCCAGCGCCGCCAGCAGCGCGGCGCTGACGGTGTCGAAGGCCATGCGGGTCAGCAGGCGCTCACGGGGGCCGGCCGCCTCGCCGGTGAGCAGGTCGATCACCCGGTCGAAATTCGACCGCAGCTCCTGGCCGCTGCCCATGAGCCGCCGCATGATCGGCTGGTTGGCGTGCGCGAGGCTCATGAGCTGGAGTCGTTCGGGGGTGGCCCCCGACACCCAGCGCAGCACCGCCCGCCGCAGCAGATCGGGCGCGGGCGGCTGCGCGGCGAGCCACTCCACGAACTCGTCGAGCTCGTCGCGGCGCTCGTCCATGAGGCTGGCGACGATCTCCTCCTTGTTCTTGAAGTGGTAGTAGAGCGAGGATTTCGTCATCCCGAGCGCGCTGGAGATGTCCCGGGTCGAGGTGCCCTCGAAGCCCTTCTCGGTGAACAGCCGCAGCGCGACGCGGAGGATCTCCGCGCGTGTCTCGGTGCCCGTGCGCCGTTCGCTTCCCGTGCTGGTCGACATGGATGGTCCTTTCGAGGTCGCCTCAGTCTACTTGCAGCCGAACGCGCGTTCAGCTACTGTCTGTGGCGCTGAACGAACGCCCGTTCAGTAAGATCGAAAGGAATTTTCCATGAAGTCACCCGTACGCATCGCCGTCGTCGGCGCGGGCCCCGGCGGTCTCATGTGCGCACGCATCCTGCAACGCCACGGCATCGAGGTCACCGTCTACGACGCCGACGCCTCCGTGACCGCCCGTGACCCGGGCGGCACCCTGGACCTGCACGCCGACTCCGGCCAGATCGCGATGCAGGACGCCGGCCTGCTCGCGGAGTTCATGGCGCTGGCCCGGCTCGAAGACCAGGCCAAGAGCCGCCTCGACCACCACGGCAACGTCCTGCACGCGTTCGCCCCGGGCGCGGAGGACGCCGCCGCGCCCGAGATCGACCGCGGGCAGCTGCGCGCCCTGCTGGCCGCGCACGTGGCGCCCGGCACCGTCCGGTGGGGGCACCGGCTGACCGAGGCCGTCCCGCTCGGCGGCGGGCGGCACCGGCTGGAGTTCGGCGGCGGCCGGAGCGCCGAGGCCGACCTGCTGATCGGCGCCGACGGCGCCTGGTCCCGGGTACGCCCCCTGCTGAGCGACGCCGTGCCCGCCTACAGCGGCGTCTCGTTCATCGACGTGCGCTTCGACGACGTCGAACACCGGCATCCGGAGATCGCGGCGCTCGTCGGCGACGGGCACATGTTCGCGAACGACGGTCAGGGCCGGGCCATCATCGCCCAGCGCAACAGCGACGGCCGCATCCGCGCGTACCTGGGCCTGCGGACCGGCCTCGACTGGCCGGAGCGGGCCGGCCTGGACCTGGCCGACGCGGCCGCCGTGGGGCGGTACTTGCTCGGCGAGTACGGCCACTGGGCCGCCGAGCTGCAGGCGCTGCTCACCGGCACCGACGGCGGCTACGTCAACCGGCCGCTCCACGCCCTGCCCGCCCCGCTGACCTGGGAGCACACGCCCGGCGTGACGCTGCTCGGCGACGCGGCCCACCTCATGTCGCCGTTCGGCGGCTTCGGGGCCAACTTCGCCCTGCTCGACGGGGCCGAGCTGGGCCGGGCGATCGCCGAGGAGCCCACCGCCGACGCGGCGATCCGCCGCTACGAGGAGGTCATGCTGCCCCGGTCGGGCCGGCACGCGACCGGCGCCAACGACGCCCTGGCCCGCTTCTTCGCCACCGGTGACTTCGCCCTCGCCCAGGTGCCCGACCCGGAGGCGGAGCACCAGCGCTACCGGGAGGCGGCCGAGGACTACCGGCGCGACCGTGCCGCCGCGCCCGGATCGGCGGCGGTGGGATGACCCGTTCCTCTATCGCCAGGGGGCCCGCAGGGGTTTGATCGGAGGACATCCCCCGATCCAGGAGGCAGACCCATGGCATTCCAGCTCGTCGTGCTCTACCACCACCCCGAGAGCACCGCCGCCTTCGACAAGCACTACGACGAGACGCACGCCCCGCTCGCGGCCCTCCTTCCCGGGCTGCGCGCCTACACCGTGCAGCGTCCCGCCGCCGCACCCTCGGCCGAGCGGCCCGCCTACCACCTGGTGGCGGTGCTGACCTTCGACGACGAGGCGGCCTTCAACGCGGCGATGGGCAGCGAGCAGGGGGCGGCGGCGGTCGCGGACCTGGGCAACTTCGCGGGCGCGGGGGCCACCATGCTCACCGGACCGGCCGGCCAGGTGCTCTGACCCGCTCCGGCGCCGCGTGAGATTGATCATCGTCCTTCGGGGCAGGGGCAAAGCCGCCGCGTGACCCCCGCCCTGCCCGGTTCGGGCGGTCGCAGCCGACCACCCAGGAGGGACCGATGCACGAGGGATCGCTGACCGCCGCCGACCCCGGAGGCATCGCCGGATGGGCGGCGGACCTCATGGCCGCGCTGGGCGGGCCAGGCGTGGCCCTGGCGGTCGCCCTCGAGAACCTGTTCCCGCCCTTGCCGAGCGAGGTCTTCCTGCCGCTCGCCGGGTTCACCGCGAGCATGGGCCGGATGACGCTGCCGGAGGTGCTGGCCTGGTCGACGGCCGGATCCGTGGTGGGCGCGGTCGTGCTGTACCTGCTGGGCGCGCTCCTCGGGCCGGCGCGGGTGCGCGCGATCGTCGCTCGGATGCCGCTGATGGACGCCTCCGACATGGACAAGACGCAGGAGTGGTTCGCCAGGCACGGCGGCAAGGCGGTGTTCTTCGGCCGGCTGATCCCGTTCTTCCGCAGCATGATCTCCGTCCCGGCCGGGGTCGAGCGGATGCGCCTGCCGGTGTTCCTCCTCTGCACGGCGCTCGGCAGCCTGATCTGGAACACCGCCCTGGTGCTGGCCGGCTACCTGCTGGGGGAGAGCTGGACGGTGGTCGAGGCGTACGTGGGCGGGCTGTCCAAGGTCGTGCTCGGCCTGGTGGCCCTGGCCGTGATCTTCTTCGTCGTGCGGCGCGTCGCCCGGCACCGGCGCGAGCGGCGCGCGGAAGAGCCGGACCGCCACTGACCCCGCCGGAGGTCAGTGGCTGGGTTCCGGCATCTCGGGCTGGCCGCCGGAGGAGAGCCGTTCGCCGCGCCGCAGGATCGCGCCCTCCCAGACCTCCGGCAGCACGGCGAACGTTCCCGCGTGCACGGCTCCATGCCGGTGCTTCTGGAGCGAAATATCGTATCGGCCGCCCGCGCGATGCCGTACGGCACACCTGGTGCGAGTAGTTCTGCGCGGTACGTCAGGCCGGGCCGGCGCTACGTTGTCCGGGCAGGCCGGGAGCGTCCCCGTTCGCCCCCGGCCTGTGGACGTTACGGTTTTCCGCCATCGAGGTGGGCGGTCCGCCCCCATGGTGACGCGGCCCGCCGCTGCCTAGCGTGGGTCGGCATGATCAGTATCAAGGGCTTGAGCAAGCGGTACGGCGACCGTCTCGCCGTGGACGGCCTGTCGCTGGAGCTGCGGCCGGGCACCGTGACCGGGTTCCTGGGGCCGAACGGGGCCGGAAAGTCGACGACGATGCGGCTGATCCTCGGCCTCGACCGTCCGACGGCGGGCACCGCGACGATCGGCGGGCTCCCGTACCACCGGATCAAGAACCCGCTGCGGACCGTCGGCGCGCTCCTCGACGCCCGCGCCGTGCACCCGGGCCGCAGCGGGCACGCGCACCTCGTGGCGCTGGCGCGCAGCAACGGCATCGCGCGGCGGCGCGTCACGCAGGTGCTGGAGACGGTCGGCATGGCCGGGGCCGCGCGCAAGCGGGCCGGGACGCTGTCGCTCGGGATGAGTCAGCGGCTCGGGATCGCGGCGGCGCTGCTGGGCGATCCCGAGGTCCTCATGTTCGACGAGCCGGTCAACGGACTCGACCCGGACGGGGTGCGATGGGTGCGCGGCCTGATGCGGTCGCTGGCGGAGGAGGGGCGGACGGTGTTCGTCTCCAGCCATCTGATGAGCGAGATGCAGCTCACGGCCGACCACCTCGTGGTGATCGGCAAAGGCCGGCTGATCATGGACGCGCCGCTGGCGGAGGTCATCGCGGGCAGCTCGCTCACGGCCGTGGTCGCGCGCAGCCCGCACGCCGGCGAGCTCGCGGGACGCCTGCGCGCCGCCGGGATCACCGTGGAGCGGCTCGGCGAGAACGAGCTCGTCGCCACCGGCGCTCCCATCGACCGGGTCGGCGACCTGGCGCACGAGGCCGGGATCAGGCTGCACGAGCTGCGTACGAGGGAGGCGTCGCTGGAGCAGGCCTACCAGGAGCTGACCGCGGCGAGCGTGGAGTACGGCACCGGGCGGGTGCCGGCATGAGGGCGTTGTGGCAGGCGGCGGGGTCGGAGTGGGCGAAGCTGTGGTCGGTGCGGTCCACCTGGTGGTGCCTGGCGGGCGGGCTGGCGCTCCTGGTGCTGAGCGCGCTGACGCTGGGCGGCGCGGCGGCCACGGACGCCCTGCGCGAAGGGGCGCGGGGGGTGCGGATCACGGCGAGCGAGCCGGTGGTGTCGGCGACCTCGTTCGCGCAGTTCGCGCTGGTGGCGCTGGCGATGCTGACGGTCACCTCGGAGTACGCCTCCGGCGGCATCCGGGTCACCTTGCAGGCGACCCCCGTGCGCGGGACCGTGCTGGCGGCCAAGGCGCTGGTGATGGCGCCGGTGATGTTCGTGGCGGGGGTGGCCGGCGGCGGCCTGGCGACGGGGATGGTCTTCCTGGCGCTGTCGGCCGACGTGTTCGGCGGGCTGGTGGTGCTGCCACCGGGCGAGGTCGTGACCGACCTGCTGGGGGTGGGGGTGTTCTTCGCGCTGGTGTCGGTGCTGACGCTGGGCGTGGCCGCCGCCGTGCGGAGCGCGGCCGGGACCTTGACCGTGGTGTTCATGCTGCTCATGGGCCTGCCGCTGATGCTGCTGATGACCGGGAGCCAGGCGGCGCTGGACGTGTCGATGCGGATGCCGCTGTTCGCCGGGCTGGCGTTCATGGGCAGCACGGACAACCTGACCGGCGGGCCGATGCCGTACCCGGCGGGGGAGGGGCTGGCCTGGCTCCTGGCCTGGGCGGCGGCCGGCGCGGCGGCGGGCTACGCGGTGCTGCGCCGCCGCGACGCCTAGGCCTCCCCATGCGGCTCAACCGGCCGGGTGCGCGGGCCGGGCCGCCGCGGCGGCTAGACTCCACGCCCGTGTCAGGCCTCAGGATCGCCCGGATGCTGACCGGAGTCGTGCTCGGCATGGCCCTCGGCGTGATCGAGCTGGCGTTCCTGCTGGTGGCCTGGCCCGCCCGCCTGATCCCCGCCGCCCGCCCGGCCGCCGCCAGGGGCCTGGCCCGCCTGATGTCCCTGGAACGGGCCCGGCTGGCCCGCTGGCTCGATCAGGGCACCACGCGCGGGCCGGGCGGCCACGGATTCCTCCTGGCCCGCGGCACGCTGGGCGTCCTGGGCGGGTACGTCTGCGCGGCCGGGCTGTTCGTGGGCGGGTTGCTGCTCTTCGGCGGGCTGCTCGACCTGCTCAGGGGCGAGTCCCGGCCGGTGCCGGTGACCCTGCCCGGCGTCCGGCTGGTGACCAGCAACGGCATGCTGGGCCTGACGAGCGGAGCGGTCCTGGTGGCCCTCGTCGTCCTCATGGGCCTGGCGCTCGCGCGACTCGAACGCCGCCTGGCCGACCACTTCCTCGGCCCGGGCGACCAGGAGCTGATGCGCCGCAGGATCGCCGAGCTGACCGCGACCCGCTCGGGCATCGTCAAGGCCGTCGACGACGAGCGGCGCAGGATCGAACGCGACCTGCACGACGGCGTCCAGCAGCGCGGCATCGCGCTGGCCATGCTGCTCGGCCGGGCCAGGCACGCCCGCGACCACGAACGGGTCGCCGACCTGGTCGGCCAGGCCTACACCGAGTCGCGCACGCTCCTCGACGAGCTGCGCAGCGTCGCCTGGCGGATCTACCCGACCGCGCTCGACGAGCTGGGGCTGCGGGCCGCGCTCGCGGGGGTGGCCGAGCGGTCGAGCGTGCCGGTGACCGTGCACTACGGGCTGACCGGGCGGCCGGTGTCCGAGACCGAGACCGCCCTCTATTTCGTGGCCCGCGAGGCGATCACGAACGCGGTCAAGCACGCGGCGGCGCGTGACATCCTGGTCGTGCTGAGCGAGGACGAGCGGACGGTGAGCGTGGCCATCTCAGACGACGGCGGGGGCGGCGCCGACCCGGCGGGCGGCGGCCTGTCCGGGCTGGCCAGGCGGGTGCTGGCGCTCGACGGCGCGTTCGTGGTGGACAGCCCGGCCGGCGGCCCCACCAGGATCGCCGCCACGCTGCCGAAGGCCCCGCCGTGCGGGTGATCCTGGCCGACGACTCCGTGCTGCTGCGCGAAGGGCTCACCCGGCTGCTCGACGACGCCGGGCACGAGGTGGTCGCCGCCGTCGGCGACGCCCCAGCGCTGCTCGCCGCCGTCGAGGAGCACCGGCCCGACGTGGCGGTGATCGACGTGCGCATGCCGCCCACGCACAAGGACGAAGGGCTGCGGGCGGCCCTGGAGATCCGCGAACGCCGGCCGGGCGTCGGGGTGCTCGTCCTGTCGCAGTACGTCGAGCAGCACTACGCCGCCATGCTCCTGGCCGGCTCCACCGAAGGGCTCGGCTACCTGCTCAAGGACCGGGTCTCCGAGGTGGCCGACTTCCTCGACTCGCTCCAGCGCGTGCACGAGGGCGGCACGGCGTTCGACCCCGAGGTGGTGCGCCAGCTCCTCGCCCGCACCACCCACGCCGACCCGCTGAGCAGGCTGAGCCCGCGCGAGGGCGAGGTGCTGCGCCACCTCGCCGAAGGATTCATGAACGCGGCCATCGCCGAGCGCCTGCACGTCTCGCTCAGCACCGTGGAAAAGCACGTCAACGCCATCATGGACAAGCTCGACCTGCCCAGAGACCCCGGCTACAGCCGCCGCGTGCTGGCGATCCTGCGCTACCTCGAAGGCTGAGCGCCCGCCGGTTCGTTCCCGCGACATGAGGGTAAAGACGACATTCAGCTCGTACGCCGACAGCCCCGTTCCGATGAGGGCCGTCGCCACAAGGGGGAAGAACCAGCCATGACAGTCATGCTCTCCGACGGCCGCCCGATGCCCCGCCTGGGCCTGGGCACCTGGCCCATGGACGACGGCGAGGCCAGGCAGGCGGTGACGCACGCCGTCTCGCTCGGCTACCGGCTGATCGACACCGCCGCCAGCTACGGCAACGAGGCTGGAGTGGGCGCCGCCGTCGCGGAGGCGAGCGTGGCCCGCGAGGAGCTGTTCGTCACCACGAAGCTGCGCGGCTCCCAGCACGGGTACGACGCGGCCCTGCGCGGGTTCGAGGAGAGCCGGGCCAGGCTCGGCCTCGATTACGTCGACCTCTACCTCATCCACTGGCCGCTGCCCCGCCGCGACCTCTACACCGAGACCTGGCGGGCCTTCGTCCACCTGCGCGAGCAGGGGCTGGCCCGCTCGATCGGCGTGTCCAACTTCACCCCCGAGCAGATCGAGCGGGTGGCCGGGGAGACCGGCGTGTGGCCCGTGGTCAACCAGGTCGAGCTGCACCCCGGCTTCGCCCAGCGCGACCTGCGGGCCTGGCACGCCGAGCACGGCGTCGTGACCGAGTCGTGGAGCCCGCTCGGCCGCGGCTCGAAGCTCCTCGACGAGCCCGTCGTCACCGACCTCGCCGCCGCGCACGGGCGCACCCCCGGCCAGATCGTGCTCCGCTGGCACCTTCAGCTCGCCGCCGTGCCGATCCCCAAGTCGGCCAACCCCGAACGCATGCGGCAGAACCTGGAGGTGTTCGACTTCAGCCTGTCGGACGAGGAGATGGCCCGCATGGAGACCCTCGACGACCGGGGCGGCCGCATGGGCGGCGACCCGGAGACCCACGAAGAGCTGTAACCCCTAGAAGGCCATCCGGGCCAGCAGGTGGTCCAGCAGCGCCGCGTCGCCGCGGAGCTCCACCGTGCCGGCCGAGGGCGGGACCCGGCGGGACAGCACCAGCATGATCTCCCGCACCGGGCCGGACACCACCACGTCGGCCTCGTGGTCCCCGCGCTTCCACCGGACCCCGTCGGGCGTCCTGGTGGCCAGCCAGCCCTTCATGCCGGCGGGCCGCAGCGCGAGCGTCTCGCCCTGACCGCGCAGCTCGGCCAGCGCCGGGCTGAGCGCCCCCGAGTCCGGGAAGGAGATCAGCTCGAACGCCTCGGTGACGGCGTCGGCCGCGAGATCGTCGGCGATCTCGAAGCCGGCGCCCGTCGTGAGCGCCGCGTCGTAGTGGTGGATCGAGAGGTCGTTCAGCATCCTGCACAGCCAGAACTTCGCGGGCGCCGGGCCCATGAACGTCCACACCTCGGTGTCCGCGCCGGTCTCCGCGGCCGCCTCGACCAGCTCCTCCGCGCCCCCGCGCAGCCACGCAGCCCACTCCCCGGGCGGTAGCGCCTCGGCCTCGCGCGGGTCCGGCGGCGGCAGGGGCACGCCCTTGCGCACGATCTCCGCCGCCCACCTGGGCGCCCGGCCGATGTGCCCGACGAGGTCGAGCAGCCGCCACTCGGGGCAGGTGGGCACCCGTGCGCCCGGGTCGGCCCCGGTGACCGCGCGGGCGAACCCGCCGGTCTGCTCCAGCAATCCTCCGGCCAGCCGGGCGGTGTCCAACGCGCTCTCCGTCATGACATTTCCTCTCTTGAATGGGCTCCGCACGTACCGTAGGAACTCCAGTCCAGTGGAGGTTCAAGTGCCGTTGCGCGACGACACGTTCGGGATCGGCGACCTGGCCAGGCTGACCGGCGTGCCGGTGCGTACCATCCGCTTCTATTGCGACGAGGGCATCATCGCGTCGGTGCGCAGCACCGGGAACCACCGCAGGTTCGACGGGACGGCGGTCGAGAGCCGCT
Source organism: Nonomuraea rosea (assembly GCF_039539705.1). Taxonomy (NCBI): domain Bacteria; kingdom Bacillati; phylum Actinomycetota; class Actinomycetes; order Streptosporangiales; family Streptosporangiaceae; genus Nonomuraea; species Nonomuraea rosea. Next base: position 17,651 of record NZ_BAABDQ010000025.1, read on the forward strand.
CGTGCGGGCGGGCGAGAGGCCGCGCGGGGCCGGAGCTCGACCGGTTCGTGGCCGCGCACGCCACGGTGCGGGGGGCCGGCGACACCCCGGCGTTCAGGCGCGAGCTGCTCGCGAACGTCGAGCCGGACCGCGATCCGCGCGTGCGCCGCTACTGGCGGCTGGTGGGTGAGGTCAGCGGCGAGCCGGCCACGCTGGGGACGACCCTCCTGTGGCTGACCGACTCCCTCGAACGCTCGATCACCCCTTAACGCCCTGTAACAGGCGGAGTGATCTGACGAAACATACCTTTCTTAATATCCGGACATGGCGGACATATTCGATACGTATGTCGTGGCCGGAGCGTGGGACGAGATGTTCGAGCGGCCGGGCGTCCCACGCCCCCAGTACCAGGCGCTGTTCACCGCCCTCCAGCCGCTCGGGGCGCACGAGCTGCGATCCAGGGCGGATCAGCTCGCCAGGATGCTCACCGACCGGGGGGTCACGTTCGACTACGCGGGCGTCGAACGGCCCTTCCCGCTCGACCTGATCCCGCGGGTGCTCGACGCGGCCGAATGGGACCTCGTCACCCGTGGCGTCCGGCAGCGGATCCGCGCGCTGGAGGCGTTCCTTGACGACGTCTACGGCAAGCGGCGGGCCTTCCACGACGGGGTGATCCCCTGGCGGCTGCTGCACTCCAGCCCCCACTATCAGCGGGTCGCGCACGGCTGGCGCCCGCCCAACGGCGTCCGCGTGCACGTCGGCGGCACCGACCTGATCCGCGACGAGCGGGGCGTCCTGCACGTGCTGGAGGACAACGTCCGCACGCCCAGCGGGGTCAGCTACGTGCTGGAGAACCGGCTGGCGATGACGCGCACGCTGCCGACACTGTTCTCCGAGCAGTTCGTGCGCCCGGTCGAGGAGTACCCGGCCAGGCTCCTGGCCGCGTTACGCGCCGCCGCGCCGCAGGGCGTGTCCGACCCGACCGTGGTCCTGCTGACGCCCGGCGTCTACAACGCCGCCTACTTCGAGCACGCGCTGCTGGCCCGGCTCATGGGGGTGGAGCTGGTCGAGGGCCGCGACCTGGTCTGCGAGGGCAACCGCCTCTACATGATCACCACGTACGGCCGCCGCCCCGTCCACGTCGTCTACCGCCGGGTCGACGACGACTACCTCGATCCGCTGCACTTCCGCGGCGACTCCGTGCTCGGCTGCCCCGGGCTGGTGAACGCCGCGCGCGCGGGCAACGTCTCCATCGCCAACGGCGTGGGCAACGGGGTGGCCGACGACAAGCTCGTCTACACGTACATGCCCGACCTGATCGCCTACTACCTGGGGGAGACTCCGCTGCTGCCGAACGTGGAGACCTACCGGCTCGACGACCCCGTCGTGCGGGAGGAGGCGCTGGCCAGTGCGGCCGAGCTCGTGCTGAAACCGGTGGACGGGGCGGGCGGCAAGGGCATCGTGATCGGCCCGTTCGCCACGGCCGGGCAGCTGGAGGAGGTGCGGCGGGCCGTACGCGCCGATCCGCGCGGCTGGATCGCCCAGCGGCCCGTGCTGCTGTCCACCTCGCCCACCCTGATCGGCGAGTGGCCGGTGCCGCGCCACATCGACCTGCGGCCCTTCGCCGTGAACGACGGCGAGGACGTGTGGCTGCTGCCTGGCGGGCTGACCCGCGTGGCGTTGCCCGAAGGGGAGCTGGTGGTCAACTCCAGCAGAGGAGGCGGCTCCAAGGACACCTGGGTGCTCGGGGACGCCTCGGCGCCCGCGGGCGCCGCCGCCCTCGCGCCGCCGGCCGCGCAGTGGAGCCCGAGCAGGACCGCCGCCTGGGAGGACGAGCAATGACGGCATGGGAGGACCGGCGATGACTGCATGGGAGGACCGGCGATGACGCGCCCGCTGCTGAGCCGCATCGCGGAGACGCTCTACTGGATCGGCCGGTACGTCGAGCGCGCCGACGACACCGCCAGGCTCCTCGACGTGTCCGTGCACCGCCTGCTCGACGATCCGGAGACCTGCCGCTCCATCTTCGCCGTGCTCGGCCTGAGCCCGTCCGCCTCCGTCAGCCCCTCAGCGGTGATCCGGCGCCTGGCCTACGACCTGGACGAACCCGCCTCGATCGCCGCCTCCGTGACCTCCGCCAGGGACAGCGCCAGAGGGGTGCGGGAGGTCCTGTCCAGCGAGGTGTGGGAGTGCCTCAACGTCACCTGGCACCAGCTCGCCCGGCTGGAGTCGCAGCCGCCGCACGCGTACCTGTCGTTCGTGCGCGAGCGGGCCGCCCTGTTCTTCGGGCTGGCCGACGGGAGCATGAGCAGGGACGACTGCTGGCGCTTCATCGTGCTCGGCCGCAGCCTCGAACGGGTGGACATGACCACCAGGCTCCTCGCCGTCCACCTGACCAGCGACTGGCGGCTCCTGCTGCAGGCCAGCGGCGCCGACGAGTCGTTCACCAGGACGCACGGGGCGCGGGACGGCGAGGTGCTGGAGTTCCTGCTGCTCGACCGGCTCTTCCCGCGTTCGGTCGTCTACTCGCTGCTGACCGCCGAGAAGTGCCTGCGGGCGCTGGCCCCCGGCACGGCCAGGGCCGGGGTCGCCGACTCGGCGCAGGCGGCGATCGGGCGGGTGCGCGCCGGGCTGGAGTACACCGACCTGAACGAGCTCAACGACCGCCTGCCCGACCTGCTCGCCGCGCTCCAGGAGGCGAGCGCGGCCGCGGGCGAGGCCATCGCGAAGCGGTTCTTCCAGCGCAGGGAGGCGATGGCATGGGTTGGCGCCTGAAGGTGTCGCATGTGACGCGCGTGGAGTACGACGGCGAGGCCCGCTCCTCCTACAACGAGGTGCGGATGACGCCGGCGCACAACGTCCTGTCCAGCCGCGTCGTCGTACGCCCCGCCGTGCCCGTCCACACCTACGAGGACTACTGGGGCACGCTGGTGTCGTCGTTCGACGTGCCCGAGCCGCACCGGTCGCTGACCGTCGAGGCCGTCAGCACGGTCGAGACGTCGGCGCCGCGCAGGCCCGCGCTGCCCGTCACCGAGCCGGATCCGTCGATGGGCGAGCTGCTGAGCCGCACCCCGATGACCGCCGTCGACGGCGAGCTGACGGAGCTGGCCAGGGCCCAGCTCAGCGGGCGCGACCCGCACGAGACGGCCGAGGCGATCTGCGAGGTGGTGGCCGCCCGGGTGGAGTACATGCCGGGCTCGACCGGCGTGCAGACCTCCGCGCAGGAGGCCTGGGACCTCGGGCAGGGCGTCTGCCAGGACATGGCGCACCTGACCGCCGGGCTGCTGCGGGCCGCCGGGCTGCCCGCCCGCTACGTCTCCGGCTACCTGCACCCGCGGCCCAGCGCGGAGATCGGCGAGGCGGTCGAGGGGCAGAGCCACGCGTGGGTGGAGTACTGGGCGGGGGAGTGGCTGCCGCTCGACCCCACCAACCGCTCGTGGGTCGGGGAGGCGCACGTGGTCGTGGCCCGCGGCCGGGACTATTCGGACGTGCCGCCGCTCAAGGGCATCTACCAGGGGCCGCCGGAGAGCCAGCAGGAGATCACGGTGACCGTCACCCGCCTGCCCATGTAAGCCCGGGTCAGCCCGGTGACCGTCACCCGCCTGCCCATGTGAGCCCGGGTCAGGCCGCGCAGGGAGCGGTCTTCCGCACCGCCCGGCGGCCTGACCGGTGGCTCACGAGCACCGCCGCCGTGGCCGGCAGCAGCCACGCCGACGTCAGGACGATGAGCCAGGTCCAGCCCGCCTGGCCGTACACGATGCTGCCCGCGGTGCCGCCCGCGCCGCTGCCGAGGTAGTAGCAGAGGGTGTAGCCGCCGGCCGCCCGGCCGCGGGCCTCCGGGGAGGCGGCCGCGGTGACCCACGCGTTGGCGATGGCGTGCGCGGCGAAGAACCCGGCGGTCAGTACGGCGAAGCCCAGCGCGATGACGGGCAGCGAGCCGTGGACGGTGAGCACGGAGCCCAGCACCGTCAGGATCAGGGCGGCGGCCAGCGCGGTCGTCCGGCCCAGGCGCGCGGCCAGGCGACCGGCGGCGGCCGAGGAGGCGGTGCCCATGGCGTAGGCGAGGAAGACCAGGGAGGCGGCGGCCGGGGTGAGCGAGAGCGGCGGCGCGGCCAGGCGGAAGCCGGCGGCGTTGTAGAGGGCCACGAACGAGCCCATGGCCAGCGCCCCGACGGCGAACGGCACGAACAGCCCCGGCCGCCGCCGCGGCTCACCCGCCACCGGCGCTTCGCGCACCGGGCGGGCCTCTTCCTCCGTCGGATGAACGTCCTGCCGCGGCAGCGCCACCACCGTGAACAGCGCGCACACAAGCGCCACCCCGGCGACCACGAGCAGCGCGCCGTGCCAGCCCAGGGGTTCGGCCACGAACCCGGCGCCGAGCCGCCCCATCATCCCGCCCACCGAGTTCCCGGCGATCATCGCGCCCACCGCGCCGGCCAGCCGGCTCGTACCGAGCTGATCGGCCAGGTACGCCGCCGCGACCCCCGCGAACCCGGCGATCGCCACCCCCTGCACGCCCCGCATCACCAGCAGCACGGGGAAGGACGGCGCCAGCGGCAGCAGCAGCCCGACGACCGCCGAGACGAGCACCGACCAGAGGATGACCCGCCGCCGCCCCACCAGCCCGGCCAGCCAGGCCAGCGGCAGGACGGCCACGGCCAGCGACGCCGTCGCGACCCCGATGGCCAGCGAGGCGGTGCCCGGGTCCAGCCGGAACGCCGCGGCGAGCTGCGGGAGCACCGGTTGCGGCGCGTACAGCAGGGCGAACGACGACAGCCCGGCCGCCGCGACCGCCGCGCTGACCCGCCGCGTGTCCGCTGGAGCTTGGCTCGGAGCTTCGATGACTACCACGCCTGCAACGCTAAGCAAGGCTAATAAATACGTCTAATACGGTTGTAGGCGATAATTCATACCGTGATGGATGAATCCGATGAACAGCTCGCCGCCCGCCTCGCCCCGGCGCTCGCCCTGCTGGCCGCCGTCGGCGAGACCGGCCACGTCACGCGGGCGTCGGAGCTGCTCGGCATCCCCCAGCCCACCGCCAGCCGCCGCCTCGCCGCCCTCTCGGACCTGGTCGGCGCCCCTCTCGTGCTGCCGTCCGGCCGCGGCATCCGCCTGACCAGGGCGGGGCGCACCCTGGCCGCCGCCTCCACCCGCGCGCTCGCCGGCGTGGCCGCCGCCGCCCGCGAGGTGCGCGAGGAGATCGACCCGGCCACCGGCCGCGTCGTGCTCGGCTTCCTGCACCTGCTCGGCCGCACGCTCGTGCCGTCACTCATCCGCGGTTTCCGCGAGCGCAACCCGGGCGTCCGCTTCAGCCTGGCGCAGGGATCGCGGCAGGACATGCTGCGGGCCGCCCGGGAGGGGGAGATCGACCTGGTGTTCGTCGCGCCCCTGCCGCTGGACGATCCCGAGCTGGTCAGCAGACCGCTCGCCGACCAGGAGCTGGTCCTGTCCGTGCCGCCGTCCCACCGGTTCGCGGCCCGCCGCCGGGTGCGGGCCGCCGAGCTGGCGGGGGAGGAGCTGGTGACGCTCGAACACGGGTACGGGCTGCGTCAGATGACCGACGACCTGTGCGCGGCGGCCGGGTTCGAGCCGCGGATCGCGTTCGAAGGGCAGGAGTCCGAGACCGTGCGCGGGCTGGTCGCGGCCGGGCTCGGCGTGGCCGTCCTGCCCCGCTCCGGACCCGCGCGTTCGGCCTCGGGGGTGGTGGAGATCCCGCTGTCGCCGGCCGTCTTCAGGACGATCGGGGTGAGCTGGCCCGTGGGGGAGCGCCTGGCGCCGGCCGCGCGCGCGTTCCGGGACCACGTGTGCTCCGGCGTCACCGGGCTCGGCCCCGGCTTCCGCCCCGCCACGGCCTGATCCCACGTCCCCAGAAACGGCTCCGACGTGCGCGTCCTTTGGGCCAGACTGGTGAGCGTGACACACGACGGGGATGCGGGAGTGCCGGGATCGCTGGCGAGGGTGCTGGCCGACGTGGCCGCCGAGCGCGCGGCCCAGGACGCGATGTGGGGCATGCAGGTGCTGCCCGACGGGACCGGAGGCGAGGCCCGGGTGGCCGAGGCCGACGCGGCCCGGCAGGCCACCGAGTCGGCGGCCGGTGACGGGGCGCTGACGTGGCGGCACGTGCTGGCCGAGGAGGTGCTGGAGGCGTTCGCGGAGACGGATCCCGAGCGGCTGCGCGCCGAGCTGATCCAGGTGGCGGCCGTCGCCGTCAAGTGGTCCCAAGCCCTCGACCGCCGCCCTGCCGCCGCACCGGCCCCCGCACCCGCCTCCGCACCGGCCCTGGCCTGCGGACCGGCCCCCGCACCGGCCCCTGCCCCGGCCTCCGCACCGGCCCCTGCCTCGGCCTGCGGACCGGCCTCCGGACCGGCCTCGGTCGCCGGGCGGCGGTTCCGGGCCATCGTCGACGTGCACGTGATGCTCCTGCGCGACGCCGGCGACGTGCTGCTCAGCAGGCGGGCGGGGACCGGTTACGGCGACGGCATGTGGCACCTTCCCTCCGGCCACCTGGAGGAAGGCGAGTCGGTGACCGATGCGGCGGTCCGGGAGGCGGCCGAGGAGGTGGGCGTGCGGATCGACCCGGCCGACCTGACCTTCACCCACGTCATGCACCGCGCCCCCGAACGCGTCGGCCTCTTCTTCGCCACCCGCACCTGGACCGGCGAGCCCTGCAACGCCGAGCCCCACAAGTGCTCCGAGCTCGCTTGGTGGCCCATGAGCGACCTCCCGCCCGACACGATCGGCTATCCCGCCGCCGCCATCGCGAACGTGCTGGACCGCGTCCCCTTCGCCCTGCACGAATGGTCCACGAACTCCTGACGTGCCTGTCGCCCGCGGTTGAACCCGGAGGACGACCGCGAGGCCGGCCTGAGACCCGCTACAAGTCATTGACGAGGCATTGATTCTGTGTGGAAGATTTGCCTACTGATGTCCGCCTGCGGAGGGGGACGGTCATGACGTCCGACTCGTTCAACGCCAGCGTCTATCTCGTGGATCGCCAGCTCGAAGCGGGCCGGGGAGACCACATCGCGGTCACCGGCCCCGCGGGCACCCTCACCTATGCCCAGCTGGCCGCGCACGCGTCCGACCTCGCCGCCGGCCTGCGCGCCCTCGGCGTCAGGCCGGAGGAGCGGGTCCTGCTCGTCATGTCCGACCGCCCCGAGACGCTGATCACCATCCTGGCCGTCATGCGGATCGGCGCGGTGGCGGTGCCGGTCTCCACCATGTACAACGCCACCGAGCTCGGCACGCTCGTCCGCGACTCCAGGGCCAGGGTCGTCGTGTGCACCCCCGAGTTCGACCCGATCGTGCAAGAAGCGCTGGGGGCCGCACCCGAGGTGGAGATCCTCATCCTCGCCGGCGTGCCCGCCCAGGAAACGGACGTGCCGGGACGGTCGGTGTGCCGGTGGTCGGACGTGCTGGAGACGGGCAGGTCGGTGCAGGGGCGGCGGGCGTTCGACGCGTGGCGCGACTCGCCGGCCCTCTGGCTCTACACCTCCGGCACCACCGGCGCCCCGAAGGCCGCCATGCACCGGCACGGCGCGATCCAGGACGTCCACGAGACGTACGGCCGCCAGGTCCTCGGCATCCGCCCCGACGACCGGTGCTTCTCCGTGGCGCGGCTGTTCTTCGCGTACGGCATCGGCAACTCCATGTTCTTCCCCCTGGCCGCCGGCGCCACCGCGATCCTCGACCCCGCGCGCCCGACCCCGGCCGGCGTAGTCGCCCGCGTCATGGCGGAGCGGCCGACGCTGTTCTTCGCGGGCCCGACGTTCTTCGCCGCGCTGCTCGCCTCCGACGCCCCCGGTCACGCCTTCGAGTCCGTACGGCTGGCCGTCTCGGCCGGCGAGGCCCTGCCGGCCGAGATCCACCGCCGCTTCACCGACCGGTTCGGCGTCGACATCATCGACGGCCTCGGATCCACCGAGGCGCTGCACATCTTCATCTCCAACCGCCCCGGCCAGGTACGGCCCGGTAGCTCGGGAACGGTGGTGCCCGGTTACGAGGCCAAGCTGCTCGACGACTTCGGCGCCCCGGTCGAGGACGGCGAGCCCGGTCACCTGTACGTTCGCGGCGACTCGGTGGCCACCGGCTACTGGTGCCGCACGGCCACCACCCGCCAGGTGTTCCAGGGGGAGTGGCTGCGCACCGGGGACACGTACGTGCGCGGCGAGGACGGCTTCTACCAGTGCCTCGGCCGCTCCAACGACATGATCAAAGCGGGCGGGATCTGGGTGTCGCCGATGGAGGTCGAGGCCAGGCTCCTGCAGCACGCGTCCGTCGGGGAGTGCGCCGTCGTGGCGCACATCGACGCCGAGGGGCTGGAGAAGCCGGTCGCCTGCGTGGTGCCCGCGCCCGGCACGACCGTGGACCCAGGCGAGCTCGTCGGCTTCTGCAGGGACGGGCTGGCCTCCTTCAAGCGGCCGCGCGAGGTGCTGGTGCTGGACGAGCTGCCGAAGACGGCCACCGGCAAGATCCAGCGCGTGGTGGTCCGCCAGATCGCCGCCGACCTCCTGGGCAAACGCGCCACCACCTGAGCGGGCCGCCTGCCCTGTGGTGCGGCCCCGTCACCAGACCGGGCCTGACGTGTGCCGGTCCGAGCCCGGCGGCTCCCTGCGGGCCCGTGACCTGGCCCCGGTCATGGACCCATGCTGGAGCTGTCGGCTATCGTGGCGACATGGGTTGCTTCGCCATGGACATCGACGCCGCCGCTTAGCGGCGGTATCGCGGTTGCCGTAACCGCGGCCTCATTGCCTGCCCCGCCGGGGTCAGTGTCAGGCGTACCGCCGGATAGGTGTCCCGCCGGCAGCCGATTCGCGTGTCTCGCTGTGCTGCCGGATCGTCCTGCCTGATCCGGGGAGCAATTCTGTGTCGCAGCGTTTCCGTCCATCGCACCAAGATTCCTTCCTTCACCCGTCAGAGGGTCTACCGGCTGTCACCGTCTCCGAGCGGGTCGCGCCGTCGCCACGGGCGGTGGGGACCGCCGGGGAGGCGCCGCCGGCGCCGCCGCGGGTCACCGGCGAAGGCCGGCCCACCCAGCAGCACCGCCGGCCATCGCCGGCGCCCGATGAGGTGCCCGATGAGGTGCCGCCCGGCCGCGCCAGGCTCCTCCTCATGGTCGGGCTCCCCGGCGCCGGGAAGACCACCCGGGCCAAAGAGCTCGCCGTGGCGCACCACGCGCTGCGGCTGACCCCGGACGAGTGGATGCTCTCCCTGTTCGACGAGCCGGAGGCCGCCGGCAAGCGCGATCTGCTGGAAGGACGGCTCATCGAAGTAGCGCTGCAAACGCTGCGGCTGGGGACCAACGTCGTGCTCGACTTCGGGCTCTGGAGCCGCAACGAACGGTCGGCGCTGCGGTGGCTGGCGGCATCGGCCGGGGCGTCCTGTCAGGTGATCTACCTGCCCGTCGACAGGGACGTCCAGCGCGCCCGGATCGCCCACCGCCAGGCGACCGCGCCCCACACGACCTTCCCGATGACCGACGCTGACATCGATGAATGGCGCCCGCAGTTCCAGGCGCCCGATGCCGCCGAACTGAGCGACGGCGGAACCGTTCCCGGCCCTCCACCAGGCTGGCCCGGCTGGCCGGAGTGGGCCGCGCACCGCTGGCCCTCGCTCGACCCGGCGCGGCCAGCTAGGTGATCGCCTTCAGCCGTGCGGCGCGCCTATGCCGGCCGCGCGCCGTACACGCTGATCGCGAACGGCCGCGGCGAAGCCGTGCAGACCCGCTCGTCAAGCCGGTCCAGCGCCCTCTGCGCGTCCAGGTACCGGTGCAGCCGGGCCGCCTCCGGCCACGGATGCACCGCCACGAGCACCCCGCCGGGCCCCAGCAACTGGCCCAGCCGCACGGAGGCCAGGCGCAGGCGGTCGTGCCGCCCCAGGTAGTAGAGCGTCTCCGCGCAGAACGCCAGGTCGAAGGAGCGGCCGCCCCGATGCCGGAGGATGTCCCCCCGTACGAACCGCACCCGCCCGCCCCCGGGCACCCGCTCACGCGCCCGCGCCAGCGCCCGCTCGGAGACGTCGACGCCCACGATCTCGGCCTCCGGATACGCCGCCGCCAGCGCGCCGGTGAACACCCCCTCGCTGCACCCCACCTCGATGATCCGCCGATACGGCCGGAGCGGCAGGCAGGCCAGCGTGGCCCGATGCTTCTCCCGCTCGTAGTCGTCGGTCGCCAGCCGCCAGGGATCGGGGGCCCGGTGCCACCAGTCGAAGTAGCGGCCCAGGACCAGCCCCTGCCCCTCCGGCGGCAGCAGCGAAAGCGTCCGGAAGAACGTACGGTGCATGACCTCTGGAAAGCTCGCCATCCCGCCTCTCCCGGCTGACATCGTCGCCGAGAGTGGATGCCCCGCCAACGGCAGGGATAACGCCTGGTCACGCCCATGTCCTGGGACAGGACGGCAGGAGGGCGTCAGAACGCGTCGCGCAGCTCCCGCTTGAGCACCTTCCCCGAGGCGTTCTTCGGCAGCGACTCCACGAACACCACCCGCTTCGGCGTCTTGAACGCGGCCAGCCGCTCCCGCAGGAACGCGATCAGCTCGCCGCCGGTCACCCCCGCCCCCTCGCGCAGCACCACCGCGGCCGTCACCGCCTCGATCCACGTCTCGTCCGGCACCCCGAACACCGCCGCCTCCGCCACCGCGGGATGCTGGTAGAGCGTCTCCTCCACCTCGCGGCTGGCGACGTTCTCGCCCCCCGACTTGATCATGTCCTTCTTCCTGTCCACCACCGACAGGTAGCCGTCGGCGTCCATGACGCCCAGGTCGCCGCTGTGGAACCAGCCGCCGCGGAACGCCTCGGCGGTCTTGTCCGGGTCGTTCCAGTAGCCGAGCATGGCGTGCGGGCTGCGGTGCACGATCTCGCCCACGACGCCGGGCGGCACGGGCCTGTCCTGGTCGTCGACGATCCTGGTCTCGACGTTCAGCGCGGGCCGGCCGGCCGAGCCGAGCCGGGTGAGCTGCTCGTCCGGCCCGAGGATGGTGGCGACGGGCGCCATCTCGGTCTGGCCGTAGAAGTTGAACAGGCGTACGCCGGGCAGGCGCGTGGCGATCTCCTTCAGCACCTCCACCGGCATGATGGAGGCGCCGTAGTAGCCCTTGCGCAGCGACGACAGGTCCCGGCGGTCGAAGTCGGGGTGGCGGAGCAGGCCGATCCAGACGGTCGGCGGGCAGAAGAGCTTGGTGGCGCGCTCGCCCTCGATCGTGGCCAGGATGATCGCCGGGTTGGCGGCGGGCAGGATGATGTTGGTGGCGCCCAGGTAGAGGCCGGGCGTGAGGAAGCAGTGCAGCTGCGCGCAGTGGTAGAGGGGCAGGGCGTGCACCTCGACGTCGTCGTGGCTCATCTCGCCGTCCACCACGCAGGTGACGTACTGGGCGATCAGGCCGCGGCTGGACAGCGTGGCGCCTTTGGGGCGGGACTCGGTGCCGCTGGTGTACATGAGCTGGATCGGGTCGTCGTCGGCGATCTCCACCTGCGGCTCCGACGCGTCGCCGAAGCCCGCCCACTCCTCGAACGGCTCCCAGCCCTCCGGCGCCTCCTGCGAGCGGATCACCCCGCGCACCGCGATCCGCGGGCCCGCCGCGGCGGCGGCGACCGGCAGCAGCGCCTCCTCTGCGAGCATCCCGGTGGCGCCGGAGTGCTCAAGGATGTACGCGACCTCGTCGGCGCCCAGCATGAAGTTGATCGGCACCGAGATGGCGCCCAGCCGGGCCAGCGCGAAACAGGCCACCACGAACGCGTGGTTGTTATGGCTGAACAGGGCGAACCGGTCGCCCTTGCCGACCCCTCGGGCGGCCAGCGCGTTGGCCGTGCGGTTGACCGCGAGGTCGAGGTCGGCGTAGCTCTGCCGCAGGTCGCCGTACACGATGGCGGTCTTGGCCGGGTAGCGGGCGGCCGTGCGCCGCAGGAGGTCACCGATGGCGTGCTGACGAATCATGCGGACACCCCTCAAATCGCGCAGAACGATGTTCGGGTGATCCTAACCTGGAAACGCCGCCGCGAGCCGCCGGTAGGAATCCAGCCGCCGCCCGAGGTCATAGGTGTTCATGGTGACCAGCACCTCGTCCGCCCCGCTCGCCTCGGCCAGCGAGCCCAGCGCGACCGGGACGTCCCGCTCCGTGCCGTGGATCTGCCCCTTGACCGACTCCTCCAGGAACGCCCGCTCCCGCGCGGTCATCTCCAGTCCGGCGATCTGTTCCGGTGGCATGAGAGGCGGGAAGACCCCGCTCGTCCGCGACCGCACCGTGGACCACGCCTCGGGCAGTTGCAGCGCCGCGGCCGCCGCGGCGCTCTCGCCGACCGCGACGTTCGCCGCGATCATCACGTACGGCTCCGTAGCCCAGGCCGAGGCCCGGAACCCGGCGCGATAGCGGCGCACGGCGTCCACCATGCGGGAGCCGGCCCCGATCACCACCGGCAGCCCGTACTGGGCCGCGAGGTCCGCCCCCGCCCCCATCGCCAGCACGAACACCTGCGGACGCAGCCCCTCCGCGGGCAGCGCGTGCACGCCGGGATGGGCCGTCTGCCCGCCGGTGAAGTAGCCGAGCAGCTCGTCGAGCTGGCCGCCGAACCCGTCCGCGGCGTCCTTGCCGTGCCCGAGCGCGCTGCGGATGCCGCCCGTGAAACCCACAGAACGCCCCAGGCCCATGTCGATCCGGCCGGGATGCAGCGACTCCAGCACGCCGAACTGCTCGGCCACCACCAGCGGCCGGTGATTGGGCAGCATCACGCCGCCGGTGCCGACCCGGATCGTGCGGGTGGCCGCGGCCACCGCCGCCGCCAGCACCGTCGGCGCCGATCCCGCCACCCCGGGCACGCTGTGGTGCTCGGACACCCAGAACCGGTGGTACCCCAGCTCCTCCGCCTGCCGCGCGAACCGCACGGTCTCACGCAGCGCCTCGGCCGGGCCGGAGCCCTGGCGGACGAGTGAACGGTCGAGGATCGAGAGCCGGGTCATGTAGAGGTGCAACGCCCACAGAGCCCGGATCAATCCAGGGGGTCCCAGGCGACGCCGTCGTAGTGCTCGCGCAGCCGCGTCATCGCCTTCTCGTCCTGGCGCAGGGCGACGTCGTCCACCCGGCCGACCGGCATCAGGCCCCACGAGTTGCACAGGAAGACCTGCCCGAGGTGCGGCAGGTCGGCGGCCCGCAGCGGCCGGCGCTCCTGCGGCACGTCCATCCGCTCCAGCAGCCGCATCGTGATCCCGTGCAGCATCGGAGCGTCCGGCCAGATCAGCCGGTCGCCGTCGAAGGCGCCCAGGTTCGTGATCGCGCCCTCGCTGATCAGGCCGTCCGCGGTGGTGAGGAGGGCTTCGCCGAATCCCGCGCGGGCGGCCTGGCGGCCGATGTGGGCCTGCTGGAACCCGGACGCCTGCTTGACGTGCGCGAGATAGCGCTGGTAGACGACGGGCGTGACGCCCAGCGGGCCGGCGGGCGCCTCCTTGGGCGGGGCGGCCGTGGCCATGACGCGCGGCCGATCGGCCTCGGTGACGTACACGCGCACGCTCGCGTCGCGCAGGTCGCCGCCGAGCACGGCCCTGATCGAGGCGAGCACGGCGGCACGGTCGAGCTCGGCCCCGAACAGCTCGCGGTTGGCCGCTTCGAGCCGTTCGAGGTGCAGGCCGAGCCCTCGTACGCGGCGATCCCTGACCTGCATGGCGGTGAAGTGCCCGTAGCGGGCGTTCAGGGTCAGGCGGGCGTCGTCGTCCAGCAGCCTGCCCTCGACGGCAGCGCGTTCCTTCACACGAGCTCCTTCACGTAGACGCCGACCGACCACCGGACCGGCCGGTTGGTGTCCGCACCGTAGAACCCCATCTTGCCGGTGATCGTCACCCGCTCGCCCTTGGGGACCCTGAACTCGTTCATCGCCATCGGGAACGGCCCCTTGTCCCACACGCCGCAGGTCGCCGTCGTCGGCTGGTCCACGCCGTCGATCTGGAACCTGAACCACATCCGGCCGGCCAGCTCGCCGGTGCAGAGCTGTTCGATGCCGAGCTTCCCGCCGGGGCTCGTGACCGCGAGCGTGAAGTCGTGGTCCCGCCACGACACGTCCGTCGCGGACGAGGCCAGCCTCATGCCGCCCAGCCGCTTGGGGAAGGCCCTGATCCGGTCCGGCTCGACGCTCCGCGCGGGCGGGGTCCACTCGTAGACGGCCAGGCTCCAGTCGGCCCGCCTGGGCTTGACGGGGACGCAGGACGCGCCCTTCTTCTCCCTCACGCACCCGCCGCCGGCGGTGGTCGTGTCGAACGTGACGGTGACCTCCGTGGCGCCCGCGGGCACCACCAGGGGCCGCACGTCCCTGCCCGGCGTGAGACACGGCGAGAAGCCGCGGCCCTCTCCCCGCTTTCCGTTGACGGAGATCTGGGGCGTGTCGCTCCCGGGCTCGCCGTCGCACAGCGCGGCCACGTCCAGCGGCTTGCCGGAGACCGGGACGGTGACCGAGACGGCCTTCTCCCCGTTCGCCCTGAGCGTGGCCACGGCCAGCCGCCGGTACTCGGTGCCGTCGCCGGAGGTGAACCGCTCGGGCAGCTCCGGCACCGGCCGGGCCGCCGCCGCGGTCGCCGTCGTCTCGCGGCGCGGCGTCTCCACCGAGCCGGGGAGCAGGGCGAAGCCGGCCGCGACCGCCGTCACCACGGCGGCGCCCGCCGCCGCCCGCCTGCGCACGCGCGTCCTGCGGATGCGGGAGCGGACCTGGTCATGCCGGTACGGGTTCGCGGGCGACGGGGCCTCGGCCCGCTCCCGCAGGACGTCACGCAGATCTTGCACGGTCATCGGCGCAGCTCCTTCACGATCGACTCGTCCACTCGCAGCTTGGCCAGCGCCTTGGCGGTCTGGCTCTTGACCGTGCCGTCCTGAACGCCCAGGAGCCGGGCCACCTCGGCCACCGGCAGGTCCTCGTAGAACCGCAGCACGATGACCGCGCGCTGCTTGGCGGGCAGCCGGCCCACCGCCTGCCACAGCTCCTCGCGCTCGCCGCCGCCGGCGTCGCGCGTGCCGGTGTCGGGCAGGTCGTCGCTGGGCAGCTCCCTGCGCCACCTGCGCCGCCACCACGACGTGTACGTCGTCACCAGCACCTTGCGCACGTACGCCTCGGGCTCGTCGATGCCGTGCCAGGCGAACCACGCCTTGGCCAGCGACTCCTGCAGCAGGTCCTCCGCCGTGCCCCAGTCCCGGGTCAGCAGGTACGCGGTGCGTAACAGCCGATCCGCCCTCGCCACCACGAAGTCCTGAAATATCGCCCTATCCGCCAACGTGACGCGCCTCCTGTCAGAGCCTGGTGACGGTAGTGACGCATCGAGCCCGCCGCCAGGTTGCCCCACAGACGAAGAACCCAGGCGGACTCAGACGGACGCGCGGTCAGGCCAAGGCGGGCTCAAGTGGGCTCAGGCGGGCTCAGGCGGGCTCAGGCGGGCTCAGGGGGACTCGGCGCGGGCGACGGTGAAGGGCACCAGCTCGCCCAGCCCGCGCACCGACAGCCGGTCCACCGCGCGCAACCGGAAGGCCCGGTCGCCCTCCAGCTCCTCGGCCAGCTCGGGATCGGCCAGGATCGTTCCCGGCAGCGACAACGCGGTCAGCCGGCTCGCCAGGTTGACCGTCGTACCGAACACGTCGCCCATCCGCCACATCACCGGCCCGGCCGCCAGCCCCACCCGCAGCTCCGGCATGTCCCTGCCGCGCGCGTGCACCTCCACCAGCCGCAGCGCGATCTCCGCCGCCACGTGCGACTTGTCGGCCACGAACAGCACCGAGTCGCCCAGCGTCTTGACCACCCGCCCGCCGGAGGAGGTCACGATGTCGGCCGAGCGGCCCTCGAACCTGTCGATCAGCCTGGCCAGCTCACCGGGCGTGATCTGCCTGCTCAGCCGGGTGAAGGCGACCAGGTCGGCGAACCCGACCGCCAGGCGCACCGCGCTCATGTCCTGGGCGGCCATGCGGCCCGCGGCGGCGGCGAGCTGGCGCTGCCAGGCGTAGACCAGCAGCCGCGCGAGGTCGGGCACCACCTGCTCGGCCCGCCTGCGCCAGGCGCGCGGCCGCTCGGCGAGCGGCACGCCCGCCTGGTCGAGCGACTCGACGCCCAGCTCCGCCTGGGACTCGGCCAGCCTGGTGGTGGCCCGGCCGACCGAGCGGGCCATCAGCAGCAGGTGCTCCTCGTCGTAGGCGCCGGAGCTGACCATGCGCAGCATCGTCCTGAGCGCCTCGACGTCGGACTCGGTGAACTCGACCGCGTCGTCGGCCACGTTCGCGAACCCCAGCGCGCGCCACAGCCGGCGGGCGCGATAGACCGGCACCCCGGCCATGTCGGCGACCTGGTGGCTGGTGTAGCGGCGCGGCTCCCGCAGGAACGCCTCCGCCAGCAGGTCCCCATCCTCTAGCGACACCTGGGCAACATAACATTCTGTGGGCCAGGTCACTCACTCGAGCAGCGCGCGCAGCACCGCCCGTTCGCTGACCGGCACATATCCGGCGTAATAGTCGTACATCGTCTTCCTGGACAGCCGGGCCGCCAGCGGGCCGTCACCGGCGCGCACGGCGGCGATGACCTCCTCGTGGTGGCTGATGCTCGTCCGCATCACCGCCTCCCTGTCGGGTGCGGCGGCGATCTTCCCGGAGATCAGGTCGAGCACGATCGAACGGACCACGTCGGTGCAGATCTGGATCAGCTTGTTGCCGCTCGCCCGCGCCACCGCGTCGTGGAAGTCCACGTCGGCCGCGCCGAAGGCGTCGTATCCCGTCTCCTGTCCGCCGTCGAGCGCGGCCCGCATGCCCGCGACCGCCGCGCTCATCTCGGCGAGCTGCTCCTCGGTGCGCAGCCGCGCCGCCAGCAGGATGGCCGAGGAGTCGAGCACCATCCTGAACTGCACCAGCTCGGCCAGCGACAGCTCCTCCACCCTGGCCAGCGTGGTCATCGACTTGTGTAATGCGGCGGGAGAGAACGGCAGCACCTCCGCCCCGTTCGGATCCCCCGGCCGGGACCTGACCAGGCCGCGCGCCTGCAGCACCCGCAGCGCCTCGCGGACGGTGGACCGGCTGACCGAGAACTGCACCATCAGCTCGCGCTCGCTGGGCAGCCGCTCGCCCGGGCACAGGGAGCCGGTCTCGATGGCCTCCTCGACCTGCTCCACGACCCGTTCGTACGCGAGTACGGTGCGCACCGGCTCGAAGCGCGGACCACCCATGTAAGCCCCCTTGACCCGAGCCGTCGCCGACTGGCAATGTGCGTAGCCTACTGGTCCGACCAGTGCACTAGCCAGGAGGCTGTAAGACATGAGGCGCATCGGGATCTGGATCGCCGCCGGCGGTCTCCTGCTGGCCACGGCCGCCTGCGGCGGTGGCAGCGGTGGTGGCAGCGGTGGTGGCGGCACCGGGTCCGGCACCCCCAAGAGCCAGTCGCTGTCCGTCGGAGCCGTGGCCGAGCCCGCGAACCTCGACTTCACCTCCACCGAGGGCGCGGCCATCCCGCAGGCGCTGCTCGTCAACGTCTACGAGGGCCTGGTCAAGCTCGACCAGGACGGCAAGATCGTGCCGCTGCTGGCCGAGAAGTGGGACGTCTCCGCCGACCGCAAGACCTACACCTTCACCCTGCGCAAGAACGTCACGTTCACCGGCGGGGCGCCGTTCACCGCCGACGACGTGGTGTTCTCGCTCGACCGGGTGAAGTCGGACTGGAAGCTCAAGATCAAGTCGCAGCTCGACGTCGTGGACAAGGTGGAGAAGAAGGACGACTCCACCGCCGTCGTCACGCTCAAGCGGCCCAGCAACGGGTTCCTCTACTCGATGACCAGCAGGCTCGGCGCGATGTTCAGCCGCACCGGCGTCGCCGACCTGGCCAACAAGCCCGTCGGCACCGGCCCCTACATGCTCGGCTCCTGGCGGCGCGGCGACTCGATCCAGCTCGCCGCCAACCCCTCCTACTGGGGCACGAAGCCGGCGCTGCCGACCGTCACCCTGAAATACTTCAAGGACGCCACGGCGATGAACAACGCGCTGCTCACCGGCGGCATCGACGTCATCTCCAGCGTGCAGGCGCCCGAGTCGCTGCAGCAGTTCGCCGACCCCAACCGCTTCCAGACGGTCGAGGGCACCACGAACGGCGAGGTCGTGCTGTCGATGAACAACAGCCGCCCGCCGTTCGACGACAAGAAGGTCAGGCAGGCCGTCCGGTACGCCATCGACCACAAGGCGCTGCTGGACACGGCCTGGGCCGGGCGCGGCCAGCTGATCGGCTCGATGGTGCCGCCCACCGACCCGTGGTACGAGGACCGCACGGGCGACTACCCGTACGACCCGGCCAAGGCCAAGGAGCTGCTCGGCGGCAAGACGCTCACCGTCAAGATGCGCATCCCGAACCTGCCGTACGCGGTCAACAGCGCCCAGGTCGTCAAGTCGCAGCTCGCCCAGGTGGGCATCACGGCCGACATCGAGCCGCTGGAGTTCCCGGCCCGCTGGCTGGACGTGGTGTTCCAGCAGGGCGACTACGACCTGTCCATCATCAACCACGTCGAACCCCGGGATATGGGCATTTTTGCGGATAAGTCGTACTACTTCCGCTACGACAACCCCGAGTTCGGCAAGCTCCTCGCCTCCGCCGACGAGGGCACCGAGCAGCAGCAGGCCGACGACCTCAAGCAGGCCGCCAAGCTCCTGTCCGACGACGCCGCGGCCGACTGGCTGTTCCTCTTCCCCAACCTCATCGTGGCGAAGAAGGGCGTCACCGGGCTGCCGAAGAACGCCATCGCGGAGGCCTTCGACTTCACCGCACTCGCCAAGCAGTGACCCTTTACCTGCTCAAACGCCTCGGAGTGCTGATCGCGAGCACCGCCGTGGCCGCCGTGGTCGTGTTCGCGTTCATGGCGCTGCTGCCCGGCGACCCGGCCGAGGTCGCGCTGGGCGTCAACGCCACCCCCGAGGCGGTGGCCGAGCTGCGTAAGCAGTTCGGCACCGACCGGCCGCCCGTCGCGCAGTTCCTCGACTGGGCCGGCGGGCTGGTCCAGGGGGACTTCGGCACCTCCTACGTGACCAGCTCGCCCATCGGCCCGCAGATCGGCGACCGGCTCAGCGTCACGCTCGTGCTCGTGCTCGGCGGCATGGTCGTGGCGCTGCTCATCGCGGTGCCGCTCGGCACGTACGCCGCCGTGCATCACCGCGACCCGCTCGGGGTGGCGATCAGCGCGGCCAGCCAGGTCGGCATCGCGATCCCGGCGTTCCTGGCGGGGATCCTGCTGGTGTTCGTGTTCGCGGTGCAGGCCCAGGCGCTGCCCTCCGGCGGCTACGTGCCGATCGCCGAGAGCCCGGGGGAGTGGCTGCGCAGCCTGCTGCTGCCGTGGCTGTCGCTCGGGCTCGTCCAGGGCGCGGTGCTCACCCGCTACGTGCGCAGCGCCGTGCTCGACGTGATGCGCGAGGACTACCTGCGCACCGCCCGTGCCAAGGGCAGGGGCCGTACGGGCGCGCTGTGGCGGCACGGGCTGCGCAACGCCTCGATCCCCGTGGTCACCGTGCTCGGCCTGCAACTGGCCACGCTGCTCGTCGGCGCGGTCGTGGTCGAGCGGGTCTTCGTCATCCCCGGGCTCGGCGACCTGCTGCTGAACGGCGTCGCAGGGCGCGACCTGCTGCTCGTCCAAGGCGTGGTGATGGTGCTGGTGGCGGCCGTGCTGCTGATCAACTTCGTGGTGGACGTGACCTACCACCTGCTCGATCCGAGGCTGCGATGAGGGGCCGGCTCAACGCCGGGCTGATCGTCGGCGGCGTGCTCGTCGGGATCGTGGTGCTGGCCGCGCTGGTGTCGTTCTTCTGGACGCCGCACGACCCGACGCTCGTGGACGCCGCGCAGAAGACGCGCGCCCCCGGCGGCGGCTACCTGCTCGGGGCCGACAAGTTCGGCCGCGACACCCTCAGCCAGCTCATGGTCGGCGCGCGCACCACGCTCTACGTGGGGATCGTGGCCGTCGGCATCGCCGCCGTGCTGGGCGTGCCGCTCGGCGTGATCGCCGGGATGACGCCGCGCGGCTGGCTGTCCGAGCTGATCATGCGGGTCAACGACCTCGTGTTCGCCTTCCCCGCGCTGCTGCTGGCCGTCATGCTGGGCGCCGTCTACGGCGGGGGCACGCTCACCGCGATGATCGCGATCGGGGTGGCCACCGTGCCCGCGTTCGCCCGCGTGGCCAGGGCCGCCACGCTCCAGGTCATGGTGACCGACTACATCCTCGCCGCCAGGGCCGCCGGGCGCCGGCGGCCGGCCATCGCCGTGCGGCACGTCCTGCCGAACATCGCCTCCATGCTGATCGTCCAGGCGTCGGTGTCGTTCGCGATCGCGATCCTGGCCGAGGCGGCGCTGTCGTTCCTCGGCTTCGGCACCCGCCCGCCGATCCCGTCGTGGGGACGGATGCTGCAGGAGTCGCAGGAGCTGCTGTTCTCGACCCCGCGCCTGGCGCTCTGGCCCGGCCTGGCCATCGCGCTGGCCGTGCTCGGCTTCAACCTCCTCGGCGACGGCCTGCGCGACTTCCTCGACCCGAAGCTCAGGAGGATCCGTGCTGAAGGTTGAGGGGCTGACCGTGCGGGCCGGCTCCGTCGAGCTCGTCCGCGACGTGTCGTTCGCGATCGCGCCGGGGGAGCGGGTCGGGCTGATCGGCGAGTCCGGGTCCGGCAAGTCCCTGACCGCGCTGTCGCTCATGGGGCTGCTCCCCGAGGGCGTCACCGCCACCGGCCTGGCCAGGCTCGGCGACCGCGACCTGGTCGGCGTGCCGGAGAGCCGGATCAAGGGCCTGCGCGGGCGCGAGCTGTCGATGGTCTTCCAGGAGCCGATGACCGCCCTGAACCCTCTCATGCGCGTCGGCGCCCAGGTGGCCGAGGTCATGACGCTGCACGGGACCGCCCGCCAGGAGGCCCGCGCGCGGGCGCTGCGCCTGCTGGAGCGCGTACGCCTGCCCGAGCCCGGTCAGATCGCCCGCGCGTACCCGCACCAGCTCTCCGGCGGCCAGCGCCAGCGCGTCATGCTCGCCATCGCCCTGGCCAACGAGCCCGGCCTGCTCGTCTGCGACGAGCCCACGACGGCGCTCGACGTCACCGTGCAGAAGCAGATGCTGGAGCTGATCGCCGAGGTCGCGCCCGCGTTGCTGTTCATCACCCATGACCTCGCCGTCGTCGCCTCCGTCTGTGAAAGGGTCCTGGTCATGTACGGGGGCCGCGTCGTCGAGAGCGGCACCGTCCGCGAGGTCTTCACCCGGCCCCGCCACCGCTACACGGAGGGCCTGCTGGCCGCCTCCAAGCTCACGCCCCGGGGCACCCGGCTGCCCACCATCAAGGGCAGCGTCCCGCCCGCGGGCGGGTTCCCCGGCGGCTGCGTGTTCAGGAACCGCTGCCCGCACGCCACCCCCGCCTGCGAGACGACCCCGGCGCTGACAGGAGACGGCCATGCCTACGCATGCTGGCACCCCGCGGACTGAGGAGCGGACTCACGAACCGGGTGAGCCGCTCATCGAGGTCACGAACGTCACCCGCGTCTACCACCGTCCCCGCACCTCGCTCACCAGGCCGGGCTCCGCCGTCCACGCGCTGCGCGACGTGTCCCTGACCGTGCGGCGCGGCGAGCGGTTCGGCATCGTCGGCGAGTCCGGCTCGGGCAAATCCACGCTGCTGCGCCTGCTCTGCGCGCTCGACCAGCCCACCTCGGGCGCCATCCGGTTCGACGGGCAGGACATCGCCGGGCGGCCGGAGCGGCGGCTGCGCTTCCTGCGCGAGAACCTCCAGATCGTCTTCCAGGACCCGATGAGCTCGCTCGACCCCCGCATGCGGGTGCGCGACCTCGTCGCCGAGCCGCTCGCCGCGCTGGGCCTGCCGGCCGCGGACCGGGTGTCGGAGCTGCTGGAGCAGGTCGGGCTTTCCCCGGCCGCCGCGGACCGGTACCCGCACCAGTTCTCCGGCGGCCAGCGGCAGCGCATCGCGATCGCCCGCGCGCTCGCGCCCCGGCCGAAGGTGCTGGTCGCCGACGAGCCGGTCAGCGCGCTGGACGTCTCCGTACGCGGGCAGATCCTCAACCTGCTGGCCGACCTGGCCGACGAGCTCGGGCTCACGCTCGTGTTCGTCTCGCACGACCTGTCCGTGGTCCGGCACGTGTGCGAGACGGTCGCGGTCATGCGCGCGGGCGAGATCGTGGAGACCGGGCCGGTGGACGAGGTCTGGGCGGAGCCCGCCCACCCGTACACGCGGACGTTGCTGGAGGCCGTACCGACTCTGGAGGGGTTGCTGTGATCGACGTCGATGCCGATGGAGTAGTGGAGTTCACCCAGGCGCTGGTGCGCATCCCCAGCACCAACGACCCGGCGCGCGGCCGGAACGAGCGGCCGGCGGCCGAGCTCGTCGAGGCCAAGATGCGGGAGTGGGGCTGGGACCCGGTCGTGTACGAGGCCGCGCCCGGCCGGCCGAACGTGGTCGCCGTGGTCGAGGGCGGCGGCGGTGACGGGCCGACGCTGATGTTCGAGGGGCACACGGACGTCGTGACCGAAGGGGACCTGTCCACCTGGACCGTGGACCCGTTCGGCGGCGAGATCCGCGACGGCAGGTTGTGGGGGCGGGGCAGCGCCGACATGAAGTCCGGCTTGGCCGCCACCCTCTACGCCACCCGGGCGCTGCAGCTCGCTGGACCGTTCCCCGGGCGGATCAAGGTGTGCGCGCTGGCCGACGAGGAAGGGCTCATGATCGGCGCGCACCACTTCGTCGCGGAGGGGCTGACCGCCGACGTGGACGGCGCGATCGTGGCCGAGCCCGAGGCGGGCGAGATCTGCGCGGTGGCCAAGGGCGCGCTGCGGCTGCGGGTGGACCTGACCGGCAAGATGGCGCACGGGGCGATGCCGCAGCATGGGCGCAACCCGATCCAGGCGGTCGGCGCGCTGCTGGTGGCGCTCGCGTCGCTGCAGGCGGAGCTGCAGGAGCGGCATCCGGCGCACGAGCACCTCGGCGAGGTGTACGTCACGCCCACCGTCCTGCGCGCCGGGTCGGAGGAGCAGGTCAACGTGATCCCCGCCGTCGCCTCCGTCTTCGTGGACGTGCGGACGATCCCGGGGGCCGAGCACAAGGACATCGCCGACCGGGTGACCGCGCTCGCCGCCTTCGAGGGGATCTCCGCCGAGGTGTCGGTGCTGGTGGACCGGCCGCCGGTGGACGTGCCCGTGTCCGACCCGGTGGTGGCCGCGCTGGCCGCCGCGCACCGGGCGGTGACGGGCGAGGAGCCGGTGTACGGCGGGGTGCCGGGCTCGACGGACGGGACCGTGCTGACGCATTGGGGCGGGATCCCCTCGGTCGTCTACGGGCCGGGCGGGAAGTGGATCGCGCACCAGTCGGACGAGTTCGTCGAGGTCGCCGAGATCGTGCGGTGCGCCCGTGTGTTCGCCGAGGCGGCGCGGCGGTTCCTGAGCGGCGACTTCTGATGCGGGCCCTGCCCACTCCTGGGCCGACGAACTCGCTGGTGGACGTGGCGGGCCTGCGCGTCGGGCACGCCCACCGGGTCGGGGGCGGGCACCGTACGGGCACGACGGTCGTCCTCGCGCCCGCCGGGGGCGCCGTGGCGGGGGTGGACGTGCGCGGGGCCGCGCCGGGGACCAGGGAGACCGAGCTGCTCGACCCGCGCAATCTGGTGGAGCGCGTGCACGCCGTGGTGCTCACGGGCGGGAGCGCGTACGGGCTGGCCGCCGCCTGCGGGGTGCTGGAACGGCTCGCGGACGCGGGGGTGGGCTACCCGGTCGCGGGCGGGGTCGTGCCGATCGTCCCGGCCGCCGTCATCTTCGACCTGGGCCGCGGCGGCGCCTTCCGCGCCGTCCCGGACGCCACCCTCGGCACCGCCGCCTACGACGCCGCCCGGGACGGCGCGCAAGCCCCGGACGGCGCGCAAGCGCACGTCCCTCAAGGGACCTCAACCCCGGACGGCGGGCTCGCATACCTCCCCCCAGGGACCTCAACCCCGGACGGCGGGTCTGCGCATGTCCCTCAAGGGACCTCAACCCCGGACGGCGGATCCCCACACTTCCCCCAAAAGACCTCAACCCCGGACGGCGGAGGGCCGGTCACGGGGACCGCGCCCCCGACGGCGAGCGGGTCGATCGGGGCCGGAGCCGGCGCGATGGCCGGCGGCCTGGCCGGAGGGGTGGGGACGGCCAGCGCCGTCCTCCCCGACGGCACCACCGTGGCCGCCCTCGCCGTCGTCAACCCCATGGGCTCCGTCCTCGACCCGGCCGACGGCACCCTCGCCGGCGCCAGGTACGGCCTCCCAGGCGAGTTCGCCCACCTCCGGCCCCCCGCAGCCGGGGAAGTCGAAGCCTGGGCCCCCGACAGGACCCCGTCGTTCAACACCACCATCGGCGTGGTCGCCACCGACCTCACCCTCACCAAGGCCCAGTGCGCCAAGCTGGCCGCCGTCGCCCACGACGGCCTGGCCAGAGCCATCAGACCGGCCCACACCATGACCGACGGCGACACCGTGTTCGCCCTGGCCACCTGCGCCCGCCCCGCCCCCGCCCACGACGTCCTCCAGGACACGCTGGCGGCGGCGGCCGACGTGTTCAGCCGCGCCATCGCGCACGCCGTGCTCGCCGCCACCGGCCGCGAGGGCGCGCCCGCGTACCTCGACGTGTTCCCGAGCGCCACCGGAGGGCGATCATGACCATCGACGCCGCCTGGCCGGCCGGCCTGCCCATCGGAGACGGCTGGCTGGAGACCGGCCGCAGCACCGAGGTGATCTTCCCCTACGACGGATCCCTGGTGGCCACGGCCCCGCTGGGCGCGCCCGAGCACGCCACGCGGGCCGTCGAAGCGGCACTGGCCGTGGCCCCCGCCATGGCCGCGTCGCCCTCGCACGCCCGCCGCACCGCGCTCATGCGCGCCCACGACGCCCTTGAGGCCGAGCGCGCGGCGTTCGAGCGGCTTCTCGTCCTGGAGACCGGCAAGCCGCTGGCCGACTGCAAGGTGGAGGTGGCCAGGACGCTGCTCACCCTGGCCACGGCCGCCGAGGAGGTCGCCAGGCTGCACGGCGAGACCGTGCCGCTCGACCTGCTGCCCTCGGGCGAGGGCCTGATCGGGTTCTGGACGCGCAGGCCCATCGGCGTCGTCGTCGGGATCACCGGCTTCAACTACCCCCTCCTCCTGGCCGCCCACAAGATCGCGCCCGCCCTGGCGGCCGGCTGCCCGGTCATCGTCAAGCCCGCGCCCGCCACCCCGCTGGCCACGCTCTGGCTGGTGCACCTGCTGCGCTCGGCGAGCCAGGCCCTGCCCCCGGCCGCCGTGCAGCTCGTCACCGGAGACGTCGAGGTCGGCAGGACACTGGTGGAGGACCGGCGGATCGGCGCGGTCTCGTTCACCGGCTCGGCCGCCGCCGGGCACGCCATCGCCCGCGCCGCGGCCCCCGTCAAGGTGCTGCTGGAGCTCGGCTCGAACGCGGCCCTCGTGGTCGCCGCCGACGCCGATCTGCCGGCCGCCGCCGACGCGGTGGTGCGCGGCGGCTACTACGCCTCCGGCCAGGCGTGCATCTCCGTCCAGCGGGTGCTGGTCGAGGAGCCCGTACGAGAGGAGTTCCTGTCCCTGCTGGCCGGCCGCGTGAAGAGCGTGGCCGCCGGCGACCCCCGCGACCCCGATACCCGCGTGGCCCCGCTCATCGACCAGGCCGCCACCGACCGTGTGCTGGACTGGATCGCCGCCTCAGGGGCCGAGCCGATCGCCGGCGGGCACCGCGACGGCCGGGCCATCGCGCCCACCGTGCTCGCCGACGTGGCCGAGGGCGCGGACGTCTGGGACGAGGAGATCTTCGGGCCCGTCGTGTGCGTGCGCACGGTGCCCGACCTCGACGCCGCCTTCGCCGCCGTCAACGCCTCCAGGTACGGCCTGCACGCGGCGGTGTTCACCAGGTCGCTGGCCACGGCGTTCGCGGCGATCGAGCGGATCGAGGCCGGCGGAGTCGTGGTCAACGAGGTGCCGGGGTTCAGGGCGGACAACATGCCCTACGGAGGCGTGAAGGACTCGGGGACCGGGCGCGAAGGGCCCAGGTTCGCCATCGAGGAGCTGACCGTCACCAGAATGGCCATCATCCGGCCATGACGGTTACGGCCGGTGCGAGTGAGAGCCACCCGCACCGGCCGTGAGCGACCCTGAAAAGGGTCAGCTGCTGGTTACAACTCGGCACGGACCGCGTGCAGGTGGTGCCGGATCACCGGAGCGCTGTCGCGCGCCAGGTCCTTCACCCACGCGGAGTGCCCGCGCCGCAGCTCCCGCTGCCCCAGCCAGAGCGCATGAGAGTGCGCGTCCTCCTGGAGCCGCAGCCAGGCGCGGTCGAAGCGGTGACCGTGCCGGCCCGCCACCGCGCGCAGATCGTCTCGCTGCGCGGCGCTGGGTGTGCTCGGGAGGCGGACGTCGAGCCGGTCGGCGACCGAACGCAGCCGGGCGTCGAGCCGGCGGTGGTCGCGGATCAGCCGCGCGGCGATCGCGCGGACGTCCCTGTCCCGTGATTTGCCCAGTGCGACCTTCCCGGCCGCGATCTCGGCGAGGTTGCCCCGGTGGGCCTCCCTCAGGTACGCCCTGTCCTGAGCCGAGGCGTGCAGCGCCCACCCCGCCTGAACGGTCGTGGCGGTCGTCTGCTGTGGCATCTGCTGGGCCTGTGCCGCGGGGGCGATGGTCAGTGCCAGCACGGCCGCGATACCCGCGGGTGCTAAGTTCCGTGCTGTTCTCATGAGTCTCTCCTTTCATGGGACCCAGCCTTGCTGCCCGATTCGGTTGGAGATATTCACGTCAATTGGGCGGATCGAAACGTCCGTCCACGGCGGTCCACCCGCCGTCCACGTACAGCACCGAGCCCGTCACGAAGCTCGCCGCGTCCCCTGCCAGGTAGACCACGGCCCCGGCCATCTCCTGCGCCGCCGCCCACCGGCCGAGCGCGCTCTTGGCGGCGTAGGCGGCGTACCACTCGGGGTTGTCCTTGATCTGCCTGGTCAGCGGCGTCTCGACCACGCCGGGCGCGATCGCGTTCACCCGCACCCCGTGCGGCCCGAACTCGGCGGCGGCCGTCCTGAGGAGCTGCACCAGCCCCGCCTTCGTGGCGGAGTAGACGCCCTGACCCGGCTCGGTGACGGACGCGCGGATCGAGGCGAACCCGATGATGGACCCGCGCCCCCGCGCCACCATCCCCGCGCCGAACGCCCGCACCACGTCGAACGAGGCCCGCAGGTTCAGCCCCACCACACGGTCGAACTCCTCGCCCGAGTAGTCGAGCAGCCGCTTGCGCACGTTCGTGGCGGCGGTGAACACCAGCACGTCGGCCGGCGCGGAGTCGGCCAGCTCGCGCACCGCCCCCGCGTCCAGCACGTCGACCAGGCGGGCGTCGCCGCCGCACCCCGCGGCGGTCTCCTCCGCCGAGGCGAGATCACGGTCGGCGCACACGACGGAGGCGCCGTGCGCGGCCAGGGCCAGCGCGGCCTCCCTGCCGATCCCGCTGCCGGCCCCGATCACCACGGCCCGGCGTCCGTCCAGGCGGAAGAGCGCGTCATATCCCATACGAGGCACCCTAACGACTGGTCTGACCAGTGCACCAGGTGCCCGGCCATCCGATTCAGCGCGGGCGGGTGGCCGCCCAGTCGGAGCGCAGCAGCTCGTACTCCACCTCGCCCTGGTCGCTGCCCTCGATCAGGTCGGGCCAGTCCATGAAGAAGGTGCGCACGAACCTCAGCCCCGCCTTCTCCATGACCCGCCGCGACCCCCGGTTGACCGCCATCGTCTGGGCGAACACCCGGCGCGCGCCCAGCTCCCCGAACGCCTTGTCGATCAGCGCCCGCGTCCCCTCGGTCGCGTAACCCTTGTTCCAGGCCGCCTTGTGCAGCCGGTAGCCCAGCTCGGGCTCATCCTCGGGCCGGCCTTCCGGCGCCCGCAGGTGGAACCAGCCCAGGAACGTCCCCGACGGCTCCCCACCGGCCTTCCCACCGGCCTTCCCGACGGCGGCGAAGAACCCCGAGGCGATGAACCTCGGCAGCGTCTCCCCGACGATCACCTCGCGCGGCGTCGGCTTGCCGCCGTTGAGATAACGCATGACCTCGGGGTCGTTGTGCAGGTGGAAGAGGTGGTCGGCGTCGGACTCGGTGAAGCGGCGCAGGATCAGCCGGTCGGTCTCCAGGAAAAGGTGCACCGGGACACGCTAGCCAGCCCTCGCCCCCGGGCTCGACGGATTTTCACAGCCCCGTCAGGGAGTCGGAAAGCGCGCGCAGGCGGGCGCGGGCGCCGGGGTCGTAGGCCTGCTCCAGCGCGTGCGCGGGCCGGATGCCGTCGAAGAAGCGCCCGGACACCTCCTCCAGCTCCGGGTCGGTGACCAGCCGCGACGTGGCCTCCACGCCCTCGCGCAGCTCGCTCGACGGCGAGGCGACCATCTTGGTCGGCATGTACGTGGCCGGATGCAGCGCGTTGGCCGTGACGCCCGTGCCGGCCAGCTCCTCGGCCAGATCGACGGTGAACATCACCTGCGCCAGCTTGCTCTGGCAGTAGGCCCGCACCCCGCTGTACTCCTTGACCAGCATCACGTCGTCGAAGTCGATCGGCGCCTGGCCCAGGCTGCTGACGTGCACGATCCTGGACGGCGCCGCGGCGGTCAGGACCGGCAGCAGCAGCCGGGTGAGCAGATAGCCGGCCAGGTAGTTGACCGCGAACCTGAGCTCGTGCCCGTCCGCGCTCTCCTGCCGCGCACTGCCGCCCGGCACGGTCGTGCCGATCCCGGCATTGTTGACCAGCGTGTCGAGGCCCTTGTGCTCGGACGCGACCGCGCCGGCCAGCTCGCGCACCTGCCCGAGCGAGGCCAGGTCCGCGCGATACCAGTGGAGCCGGGCGTCGGGGACGCGGTCCCTGATCTCCTCGATCGTGGCCTGCCCGCGCTCGTCGTCGCGGCCGTGCACGAGAACGGTCGCGCCGCGCCCCGCCAGGTCCGCGGCGAGTGCCCGGCCGAGCCCGTCGGTCGCGCCGGTGACGAGGATCGTGCGCTGCTCCATGGGACGCATGCCTGCCTCCAGTCCGTCCTCCACCGGCCCTTCCCCCCGACGCTACCAGCCGGTCGGCGCGGCGCCACGCCGGCGCGCGCCCGCCCTTTCAGGCCTCGCCGCCCGGCCTGAGCAGCCCGTTCTCGTACGCCGCCGCGACCGCCGCCGCCCGGTCGCTCACCTCCAGCTTGGCGAAGACGTGCAGCAGATGCGTCTTCACCGTCGCCTCGGTGATGAACAGCTTTCCGGCGATCTCCCGGTTGGTCGCGCCTCTGGCGATCAGCCCGAGCACCTCCAGCTCGCGGGGGCTCAGCGGCTGCGGGCGCGGCGCGCGTTCGCGGCGGTCCAGGACGTGGGCCACGGCGGGGGACAGCACGCTCTCGCCCCGCGCCGCCGCCTGCACGGCCCGCCGCAGCTCGGCGCGCGGGGTGTCCTTGAGCAGGTAGCCGGTGGCGCCCTGCTCGATCGCGGGCAGCACGTCGGCGTCGTCGTCGAACGTGGTCAGGACCAGCACCGCCAGGCCGGGCGTCTGCTCGCGCAACCGGCGGATGACCTCCGCGCCGCTCATCCTCGGCATGCGCAGGTCGAGGAGCACCACGTCGGGCGCGGTCCGCAGGGCCACGGCGAGCGCCTCAGGGCCGTCGGCCGCCTCGCCGACGACCTCGAAGTCGTCGCCGGCGGCGAAGATCCCGCGCAGCCCGTCCCTGACGACGGGGTGGTCGTCCACGATGATGAGGCGAATGGGCATTTGTCAGGAGGCGCTTCCTGTGGGAGTGCCGGGAATGGCGGGGATGGCGGGGACTGTGGCCGAGATGCCGGTGCCCTGGCCCGGGGCCGTCTCGACGGCGAAGTCGCCGGCCAGCCTGGTGACGCGCTGACGCATCGCGACCAGGCCGAACCCGCCGTCGGTGTGGCCGGGGTTCGCCGGGTCGAAGCCGCGGCCGTCGTCGCGCACGTCCAGGGCCACGACGTCCTCCATGTACGACAGGGTGAGCCCGACCCGGGCCGCCCCCGCGTGCTTGCCCGCGTTGGCCATCGCCTCCTGCGCGACCCGCAACAAGGTGATCTCCACCTCCGCGTGCAGCGGCCGGGACTCGCCGGTGACCGACACGGCGACGGGCACGCCGGTGGAGCGCGACCAGGCCGCCGCGACCTCGCGCAGGGCGGCCGGCAACTGGGCCTCGTGCAGCGGCGCGGGGCGTAACGCCTGGACGGAGCGGCGCGCCTCGGTCAGGCTCTCCTTGGCCATGCTGCGCGCGATGTCCAGGCGGGCACGGACGGCCGCTGGAACAGCGGCTGGGTCGGCGGCTTCGAGCTGGGTGAGGATGGCGGTCAGGCCCTGCGCGATCGTGTCGTGGATCTCCCTGGCCAGCCGCTGCCGCTCCGCCAGCACCCCGGCCTCGCGCGCCTGGACCAGGAGCTGGGCCTGGAGGCCGGCGTTCTCCTCCGCGAGCGCGGCCAGCTTGGCTCCGCTCTCCTCCAGCTCCGCGATCATGGCCTTGCGCTGGTCGTTCTGCCTGGAGACGGTACGGATGAGCAGGCCGACCGTGGAGGCGATCAGCACCCCCACGCAGAAGGAGAAGGCCAGCTCGCCCAGGCCCCGCCCGCCGGACCGGGCGGTCAGCATCACGCCGACCGTCGCGGCCACTCCCGCGTACGCCCACCAGCCCGGCACGAGGGCGAACACCTGGATGAACGTCCCCACCCCGGTCACCGTGAACGCGCCGTCGATCCTGATCAGCAGCCACACCACGGCGAGCAGCACGGCGAGGTGGACGATCAGCGCCGGCGCCCGACTGATGCGGCTGAAGCGGGAGGCGACCATGAGCCAGTGCCACGCGGCCGCGAACGCCGCCAGGGCCGCCACCTCCGGCCGCCACCGGGACATCAGCGAGAAGAGCGCGGGCAGCGCGATGAACAGGTAGGGCAGGGCGGGCCAGGCGCGGTCCCATCGCGAGACGTCGGCCATCACCGGCGCGGCCCCCGGATCGCGACGCCACCGGCGCACAGCACACGCGCGACCATGCCGCCCAGCGTAGCCGCGGACGGGCCACCGGTCACCCGCCCAGCGCGCGGATGGCGGTGGCCAGCTCGGGCATCGTCGCGACCTGGCGCTCAGGCCCCTCCCCGGTCGCCGGGTTGGCGTCCGTGTCGTCACTCAGGAACAGGATCGTCCGCATCCCCAGCGACCGCGCCGGGGCGAGGTTCACCGGGCGGTCGTCCACGAGCACCACCTCGCCGGGCAGGACGCCCAGCCCGTCCAGCAGCGCCTCGTACGCGGCCCGGTCCGGCTTGCGGGCGCCCAGGTCGGAGCTGACGAACCAGCGCCGGACGAGCCGGTCCAGCCCGAACCTGCGCCGCACGCACGCCGACCACGCCGCCGTGTCGTTGCTCAGGCACGCCGTCTCCAGCCCGTCGCCCGTCAGTTCGATGATCGCCTCACGGGCGCCGGCGGTGAGCCGGTGCCGCCGGCAGTAGTCCTCGTCGCGCGCCGCGACTCCGCCCGGCAACCCGGCCGCCGCCCAGAACTCCTCGGTGGTCAGCCGCCCCAGCGTCGCCGCGCGATAGGCCGCCCGGATCTCCTCCTCGGGCGCTCGGCACCCCTGATCGCGCAGGTAGGGGAGCAGCACCCGCCCCTGCACGTTCCCGTCCGCGTACAGAACGCCCATGGCGTCGAAGACGACTACCTTGATCTGATCCATCGCCCCATGCTGCCTTGCCGGAATTCTGTAAGGCGGCTTACCATCTCGGGATGATCGACACCGACCGGGCCGCATACGAGGACCTGCAGGCGCGCTTCGGCCCGCCGATCGGCGTGGAGGAGGCCCGTGCCCGCTGGGGCTCCCTGATCGACGAGGCGAGCGGCGGCACGCTCACGCTGATCACCCGCGAACGCTGGGAATGGGCCGCGCTGGTCCCGCTGTCCCAGGTGCCCGGCGTGCTGAGCGGCCTGCCCACCGTGTACCTCTCGACCGCCCGCTCCAAGCTCGGCGACCTCGTACGCCAGGCCGCCCAGCCGTACGAGGACCTGCCCGTGCTGCTGACCCGGCACCGGACCCCGGTCGCCGCCCTGGTCACGGCCCGGGCCCTGCTGCCCAGGCCCGCGCCCCGGAGCCGTCCGTCCGCCGACGCACTGGTGTCCGGCGGCCACACCATCACCCTGGCCCGCGCGAGCACGGGCACAGGCGCGAGCACGGGTGCAGGCACGCTCATCACGGCCGTCGCCCGCGACGCGGCGGGCAACGAGATCGCGATCGGCTCCGGCGCCGACATCGGCGAGGCCCTGATGGCCCTCACCCTGCCCCACGACACCTGACGCACAGGCGCCCACGGCACCTGAACGCACAGACGCTCGCGACACCTGACCGACAGGCACCCACGGCACCTGACGCACAGGGCACCCGCGGAACCTGGCCACAGGCGCTCGCGGCGGCCGGTTATCCGGCGGTGCCGGGCTCGATTCGGGCGTCCGGGCCCGGGTAGACGAGCTGCTCGTGGCCGTCGCCGAAGCGGACGAGGTACGGCGGCGCGCCCTCCGGGTCGCGGACGCCGATGATCTCGCCCTTCCTGGCCCGCCGGCCGACGACGTGGCCCTGGATGATCAGCATGTCACCGACGTTCGCCCGCATGATGGGATCCTCTCGCCGGCCTCCGGCGGCCCCGGGGCTCCACCCCACCCTGCACCACAGGGGCCGCCGCGGAAAGAGCGCCCGTCAGGGCAGGAGCCCCCGCTCGTGCAGAGCGTCGAAGACCATGGCGTCCACGGCCGTCACCCGATCCCGGTCCGCGTGCCGGAACCACGCCTTCTCCTCGATCTCCTGCGACGGGATCAGCTCACCGCGGTGGCCGGCGGTGTAGCAGATCATCCGGAAGGGCCCGTGCGCAGGATGGCCCGCCGGGATCTCGAAGGTGCCGAAATGCACCATGGAGCCGGCGTCGATGGCCGCCTGCAACTCCTCGTCGATCTCTCTGACCAGGGTCTGGTCGTCGGACTCGCCGGGCTCGCGCTTCCCGCCGGGAAAGTAGAACAGCTCCCTGCCCCGGTTGCGCGTCACCAGCACCCGCTGGTCGCGCAGCAGGATCCAGGCGACCTTCTCCCGCATGCCGTCGTCGTCCGCCATGACCGACGAGCCTATCGAAGACGCCGTTGACCCGCAGGGGACCGCGACCTAAACTCATCGCATAATGAATTAAGCGTGAAGGGGCGAGCCCATGCGCAGGACACCCGCCGCACTCATCAGCACCGTCTTCTTCGCCGCCGCGCCGTGCACGGTCGGCCTCCTCGTCCCCTACTGGATCAGCGGCTGGCGGATGCGCGCCCCCTTCCCGGCCGCGATCATGATCCCGCTCCAGGCGATCGGCGCCGCGCTGGTGCTCGCCGGAGTCGCCGTGCTGGTCAACGCGTTCGTCAGGTTCGTGGTCGAGGGGCTCGGCACGCCGCTTCCGGTCGCGCCGCCCGATCGGCTGGTCGTCGGCGGCCTCTACCGGCACGTCCGCAACCCCATGTACGTCGCGATCTTCGCGGCGGTGATCGGGCAGGCGATGGTGTTCGGGGACCCGGGGCTGCTGCTCTACGTGGCCGTCCTGGCGATCCCGGTCTACTCGTTCGTGCACTGGTACGAGGAGCCGAACCTGAGCGAGCGGTTCGGCTCCGACTACGACGCTTATCGCTCGCACGTGCCGGGCTGGTGGCCGCGCCTGCGCCCGTACCAGCCCTGACGGCTACGCCCGTACCAGCCCTGACCCGGCCGTCGGTTGCGCCCGCAAAGTGGCGCTCAAGCGGACAAATCGCGAAAAGCGGCGAAAAATTGGGAGTCCCACGTCGGATGGGGTTTGACTACCTGTGAGGAACTGTGGTCGTCTCGTGACTTATGTTTCTGATGGGATGAATTAGACCGGTCCGGGGGAGAACGTTTTCATGCCGCACGCCCTTCTGCGCGTGCTCGCTTCGACGTCCATCGCAAGTACAGTCCTGGTCGCCGTGCCGCCGCCCGCCCAGGCGCAGCCGGTCCAGCCCGTACAGGTCAAGGTTGTTAGAGCAGCGCAGCCCGTGCCCGCCGTGCAGGAGCCGCCGGCCGCCGTGGTCAGCCTCCCGTCGCAGCCGTCGCTCGCGGTACGGCCGGCGGGCGACGAGCGGGTGGGCCCCGGCGAGCCCGAGGTGACCACGCCCGCGGGCCCGCGCCTGATCGACGAGATCACCGCCGAGGCCGCCGCCGTCCAGGAGGAACAGGGGCTCGGCAGGCAGGCGCCGGACGTGAACCGGGTGCTGCCGGACACCGCCCAGGCCGGGACGCTGACACTGCTGAAGCCGCTCGCCCCGGTGATCAAGGCGTTCGACGGGCTCGGGAAGGCCGCTCCCGGGCTGACGTACCGGCTCTGCGTCGAGAGCGTCGAGGTGCCCGTGTCCTGCTCGATCCAGCAGCCGGTGGGCCTGCCGGTGACCGCCGACGTCACCGGGGACGGCCTCCCGGACCTGGCCGCCGACCTGGTGCCCGCCGCCAGCCCCTCGGAGGGGACGGCCGGGCTCGGGTTCGCGGTCAAGCGGCTGGCCAAGCAGAGCGTCAAGGCCCGCGTCTGGGCCGAGTACGACGGCAAGGTGTCGGTCGGGTTCGACGGGCTGCGGCGCGGGTCGTCGCTGTCGGCCTTCGACTGGGGCACGTTCACCGTGGACCTGTCGGGCAAGCAGGTCAAGGCCGAGGTGAAGCGCACGGAGCCGGGGGAGTCCGCGGCCGTGGTGGCGGGGCTGACCGGCCGCAGCGCCGTGAGCCTGCGCCAGACGCCGGCCAGCGCCCGGCTCACCGTGAACGCCAGGCTCGACGGTCCCGTCCTGGACGTCACCGCCTCGGAGCCCGCCAAGCTCGACGCGCTCGCCGTGACCGGCCGCCAGTTCACCCACGCCGTGCTCGACCGGATGCCCACCCGCGCCGCGATGCGGCTGTCGGGCGGCGAGATCCGCTTCACCAGCCCGTCCTCGATCGCCCGCGCCCGGCTGGACAGCTTCACCTATCGCGACGGGCGGCTGAGCCGGGTGGCCAGGGTGGAGCTCCAGCGGCTGCCGCCGTCCTTCACCGCCAAGTACGGCTCCGCGAACGGCAAGCAGACTCTCGCGGTGGACGCGGGCTCGGCCGGCGCGGGCCGCGCGCGAGCCGGGGCGGGGAGCCTGGTGTTCTTCGACCGGGCCGCCGACAAGACCGTGCTCAAGGCCGAGCTGAGCGACCTGCCCGCCAAGATGCGCATGGTCAACGACCTGGCCGGGCACCGCGTCACTCATTCGACCAGCTCGCCCATCGGCAGGTTCGCGGTGGTGCTGCAGCGCAACGAGGGCGCCGTCTCCAGCCCGCGCGGCGGCCACGTCACCATGATCAAGAACGGCGACGCGGTCGGGGTGTCGGGGCTGCTGTCGGGGCTGTCCGGGTTCGACGTCACGTACGGGTCCGCGCCGCACGCCCACCTGGAGGTGGACTCCAGCGGGCGCTCGTTCGTGGGCGCGGCCAGCATCGACGGCACGCACCTGGCCAGGATGGAGATCTCGAACACCCCCGCCACCGTGGACCTCGCGCTCGATCCCGCCGCCAGGAAGGCCGTCTACCAGGCCAGTGGCGTGATCAAGAAGCTCCGCGCCGCGTACACGAACCTCAAGTCGGGCCCGACCATCGACGGCACCATCATGGGCGTGCACGACGACGTCAAGGCCTCGTGGGAGCTGGGCGAGCGCTCGACCGTCAAGGTCGCCACCTCCTCCGCGCTCGAACGGATCACCATGTACGCCGCCAGGACCAGCGTGACCACGCCCTCCGGCGAGGACCTGAGCGCGACCGTCGAAGGCGTGCGCAAGAAGGTCGAGCTCGTCGCCGACACGAAGGCCAAGACGCTCTCCTGGACCTCCGACGCCCCGGTCACCAAGGTGTCCGCCCTGGCCAGGGCCAAGGTCGGCGACCGCTACGCCAGGGCCGCGGCGGAGGTGAGCGGCGTGCCCGCCAGGTTCGACGCCTCCTGGGCCGCCGGCGGCTACCGCTTCCGCGGCCTGTCGGGCGAGGTCGGGTCGGCGGCGCTGGCGTTCACCAACCACGACGGCGCCACCGCGCCCACCGGTCCGCACCTGGCGGCGCACTACGACCAGGCGTCGGGCGACCTCGACGCCAGTGTGCTGGTCAAGGGGCTGTCGAGGGTGGAGTTCAGCCCGGCGGCCGAAGGGTTCACCGCGGACTTCCGCTCGGCCAGGCAGACGCTCGCCGTGGACGCCGACGTCACCCAGGGCGACACGCGCTTCGGCCTCGCCGGCACCCTCGGCCCCGTACCCGGACGGCTGGCCGTCTCCGCCGCCGGCGGCAAGCTCACCTACACCGGCTCGCGCCTGGACGTGCGCGCCCGCGCCTGGCTCGGCAAGACGGGGGCGCTCGACCGCATGCGGGCCGCACCCGCCGTGCCCGGCGGCGTGTCCCTGGTGGACGGAGGCTGCGCGGCCGGATCCGCCGGCTGCGCGCAGGGGCCCTTCTGCACGCCCGGACGCGGCTGCTTCGGCCTGCAGGGCTACCTGGACGTGACCGGGCTGCCCGACCAGGTGTCGGTGGACCTGGCGGCCAAGACGTTCGCCTTCTCCGGCTTCCGTCCCAAGAGCCGCAGTCTGGGCGTCTACCTGGCCAGCAGCGTCCTGTCGCCGGTCCCCGTGAAGGCCAGGGCCACGCTCACCGGGCTGCCCGCCAAGATCACCAGCATGTCGCTGGGGCCGTTCGGCGTGTCCCAGGGGAACGCCGTGCAGGCCGCCTACCGCATCGAGCCGGCGGCCACGCTGGGCTCGCTCGACGTGCTGGCCGAGACGGGGTCGCTGCGCGGCCACGTGGCGATCGACCCGGTGCCCGCCTCGGTGGCCATCCAGGGCACGTACGGCGCCCAGACCCGCATCCGCGTGACCAACTCCGCGGCCGTCAAACGCTTGTCGGCCAAGGTCACCCTGGCCGGGAAGGGCACGGGGGAGCTGCGCTTCTCGGACGTGCCCGCCAGGTTCGGGGTGGACGCCGACGCCTCCGCCGCCGGGCTCAGCGTGCCGGCCGTCACGTACAAGGCCCTGGGCGGCGTGAACACGCTCGACGGCTACCTCGGCGTGGAAGGCGGCCTGGTCGATCCGCAGGGGCGGCTCGGGGACGTGTCGTTCGCGGTCAAGGACCTGGCCTCCGACACCACGATCAGGCTGAACCCCGACCAGTCGCTCGACCTGGTCTCCAAACCCGTGCCGACCGGCCGCGTCACCCTGCGCGCGGGACTGCGCGTGGATCCGGTGGCCCGGCAGCGCATCGCGGTCAGCAAGGAGATCCCGTACACGACCGGGTTCCTCACCTACCACGTCGGCGGCCAGTTCGGGCTCGGGCAGAGCGCGGTCGAGGACGTCGGGCTGTCCGTCCAGCGCGTGTCGTGGCTGCGGATCCGGCCCGGCAAGATCCCGTTCGGGCTGAAGGCGCCGCCGGCGCTCGGCTACGTCACCCCCGGCTTCGAGGGGGCCTACGACCGGCTGAAGCTCGCCGCCAAGGGCGTGGACCTGCGGCCGGACGTCTCCATCGACGTCCGGCTGAGCAGGGAGATCGGCGACGACGTCTTCCACGACTCGGTCAAGCTCGGCCCGACCGGCTCACTCGCCCTGCGCCGCTACGACCAGCGGATGAGACGCATCGGGTCCAAGCAGCAGATCGAGGCGGCCGGGATCGGCCTGGCCTGCGTGACGGTGGACGCCAAACCGGGTTTCGCGGCGGGCGGGAGCGGCAACACCATCACGTTGCGCGGCGCGGACGGGCCCCAGATGGTGTCCCTGCTGGACCCGGGAGGCCAGGTGCCCGACTACGCGGTGGACCTGCTCACCCACTTCATGAGCCCGTTCCCGGGGGCGGAGTGGAAGGTGGCGGGCACCAAGGCCGGCTCCTGCGCCACCGAGACACCCCGTCCGGCGGCACGCTGAGGGTCAGATCGGGCCGCGGTAGCCGGGCGGCGGGTCCGCGCCGTCGTAGGCGTCGATCGGGCGGCCCGCCAGGAACGCCCGCAGCGCCTTGAGGTACGCCGCGCCGTCCCCGGCGTAGGCGAACCGGGCGGCGGGCAGCGCCCGGCGGTAGGCCGCGGCCGAGGACCAGCTCTGCTCGTCGCACGCGCCCTTGACGATCAGCACGGGCACCGGCGACCTGGCCAGGCTCTCCCGGAGCGGGTCTGACAGCGCCCGCTCGGCCAGCCCCGCATAACCGCCAGATCCACCCGAGCCGTTCAGACCGCCCGCTCCGTCCGAGCCGCCCTTCGGGCCGGGCGGCGTGTTCGAGTCGGTTGCGCAGGGGCCGGGGGTCCGGCGGCGGGCGAGGTCGAGGTAGGACTCCAGCTCCCGGTCGCCCGCGAACGCGTGCGCCGCCCGCGGTTCGACCCGCAGCAGCGTGTAGACGGCGAGCACGCGGGGCTCAAGCCGCGCGCCGGTGGCCGGCAGGGAGGCCGCCGCGGACGGCCGGTCGAGGCCGGCGGGGGAGTAGAGGACGGCGCCCGCCACCCGGTCCGGATGCCTCACCAGGTAGGCGGCGGCGAGCTGGGCGCCGTAGTCGCGGGCCACCAGGTTGAGCCGCCGCGCGCCCACGGCCTGCCGGATCGCCTCCAGGTCGGCCACGTCGCGGGTCAGGCCGTACTCGCGCGGATCGGCCAGCCGCTCGGAGCGGCCCGCGCCGAGCTGGTCGTAGACGTAGACCTGGTGGCCGTCGGCCGCGAGCCTGCCGAAGAACGCCGCGTCGCCCGCCAGATCGGCCACGCCGGGCCCGCCGTGCAGGAAGACCACGGGGTCCGGGTGGGTGACCCGCTTCGGCGCGATCCGTACGTACGCCAGCCGTGATCCCGTCGTCAGCCGCCACTCCCGCTGCCCCGGCACCTGCGGCGGCGCGGCCACCCCGGGAGCCGGCCGCGACGTGGCCCCGGCGACCTGCCAGACCACCGCGACCTCCACCCCGAGGATCAGCACCGCCCGCAGCCAGCGCCCCCACGCAACCCCCGGCCTGGGCACGCACAGCAGCAGCCCGAGAAAGAACATCGCGGCGAACACCGCCAGCCCCGTCACCGTGAACACCTGAGGCCCGGCGCCGACCATCGCCATCCCGGCCAGTCCGGCCAGCCCGAACACCGGCGACAGGGCCAGCACGCCCGCGCCGGTCGCCGCCCTCCCGGCCAGCCTGGCGAAAGAAGCCACAAGGGGACGCTAGCCCACGACCCCCCGCCGGGTCGCCCGGTCAGGGAAGAGAGCGGCCCAGCCGCAGGCGGAGCCGGTTGCCGTGCTGCACGCTCTCGCGTACGGTCCACACGCGTTCGTCGATCACCGTGCCCCTGGCCGTCATGTATCCGCCCATCCGGAGCACGGGACGGCCCGTGTCGTCGTTCAGCAACTGAGCCCTGGACTCCGAGTCGTCCCCGAACAGCACGAGGAAGTCGTCGGTGTCCGCCGGAGCGTCCAAGATCAGGCCAGGGTAAAGGTGCGAGTAGGGAACTTCTATGACATATTCGCTCACGTGATCACCCCTACCCAGGGGAGTGGTCTTCAGCCCGGAGTTTGACCGGGGGGCGGGATAGCGCTTTCCAGTCGGATGATGTGAAATATCAGCATCCTTTCTACAGGCTGGAGACCCCCGTGCCACTGTTCGACCTGCCCCTTGACCAACTCCGCGGCTACCTGCCCGACCGCGACGAGCCCGCCGACTTCGACGATTTCTGGTCTCGTACGCTGGCGGAGGCCGGGGAGTTCGACCTGGCCGCCGAGTTCACGCCGTACGACCTGCCCTTCGCCGGCGTGGAGGTGTACGACGTCTCGTTCGCGGGATGGGGCGGGCACCGGATCAACGGCTGGTTCCTGCTGCCGCGTGGCGCGGAAGGCCCGGTTTCGTGCGTGATGCACTACATCGGCTACAGCGGCGGGCGTGGTTTCCCCAAGGACCACCTGTTCTGGCCGGCCGCCGGGTACGCGGTGTTCGTGGTGGAGACGCGCGGCCACGGCGGCGCGAACCCGGGCAGCCCCGGCGCCACCGGCGACCCCCACGGCAGCGCGGCCCCGCAGGCGCCCGGCATGATGACCCGGGGCATCCTCGACCCCGACGACTACTACTACCGGCGCGTCTTCACCGACGCCGTGCGGGCCGTGGACGCCGCCGTCGCGCATCCGGCGGTCGACGAGAGCCGCATCATCGTCTCCGGCGGCAGTCAGGGCGGGGGCATCGCCCAGGCCACGGCCGCGCTGCACCCGTCGGTCAAGGCCGCGCTCATCGACGTGCCGTTCCTGACCCACTTCCGGCGGGCCGTCGAGATCACCGGGCGCGACCCGTACCAGGAGCTGGTCCGGTTCCTGGCCACCAGGCGCGACAGCGCCGGCCAGGTCTTCAAGACGCTGTCCTACTTCGACGGGCTGAACTTCGCCGCCCGGAGCCGGGTGCCCGCGCTGTATTCGGTGGCGCTGATGGACGACGTCTGCCCGCCGTCGACGGTGTTCGCCGCCTACAACCACTGGCAGGGGCCCAAGGAGATCACCGTCTGGCCCTGGAACAACCATGAGGGCGGCGGCGGCTTCCAGTCGGAAGAGCAGCTGCGCTACCTGCACAAGCTCCTCGCCGACGACTGAGCCGACCACCGGGCCGGCCCTTGGGCCGGGCATCGAGCGGTCTCGGCGGTTGAACGGGTGGCCCGCCGTGCCGGTCCGCTGAGCGGATCCGGCACGGCGGGGGCCGCGTCAGACGGGTTGTTCGGTGACCACGAAAGACACGCTTCCCTGGTCATCGGCCCCGGCATCCAGGGACTTGTCGTCCAGCACGGTCGCAGCCACGGGATCGAGATAGACCCGCGCACCCTCCGCCTCGACCACTGCGTCCGCCGGTTCGGGGGCGGTGGCCAGCGAAAGGGTGAGCGAACTCGCGCCCTCGCCCTGAGACGAGATGCGAATCCCGCTCTGAGCAGGCTCGGGCGCCGTCGCGGTCAGGTCGCGAATCGCCTGGGCTGCGTTGGCTGTCAGGGTGAGCACTATGGCTCCTCCTCACGGTCGACGTTCAGGAGTGGGCTGCCCTTCCCTCAACTTCCGGGCTCAACCCTTCTTGACTCGTTCTTTACCTGAATTCTCCGAACGATCTCGTACGTGAGCGGGCCGCGTGGACAATGAAGCCCATGGACTACGCGACGCGGAGAGAAGCCATGGTGGCGGCGTTGCGCGAGCGTCAGGAGATCAGCGAGCGCGTGGCGGCGGCCCTGTTCGCGGTGCCGCGTCACCTCTTCGTGCCCGGCGTCGATCCGGAGCACGCCTACCGCGACGAGCCCATCGTCACCAAGCGCGACGAGGAGGGGCGGCCGATCAGCTCGTCGTCGCAGCCCGCGATCATGGCGTCCATGCTCGACCAGCTCGGCGTCGAGCCGGGGCACCGGGTGCTGGAGATCGGCGCGGGCACCGGCTACAACGCCGCCCTGCTGGCCCGGCTCGCGGGGCCCGGCGGGCACGTGGTCAGCGTGGACCTCGACGACGACATCGTCGCCCAGGCCAGGAGCCACCTGTCGGCCGCCGGGGTGCCGGGGCCCGGACAGGCCGGGGTCGAGGTGGTGTGCGCCGACGGCGCGGACGGTTTTCCCGGGTGGGCTCCGTACGATCGCCTGATCGCCACCGTCGGCGTGTGGGACCTGGCGCCCGCCTGGCTGGCCCAGCTCGGGCCGGGCGGCCGGCTGGTGATGCCGCTGGACCTGCGCGGAGTGCAGGCGTCCGTGGCCATGGAGCGCGCCACGGAGCGCGCCACGGAGCGGGACCCGGAGCGCGCCACGGAGCGGGACCCGGATCGGGACCCGGAGCGGGACCCGGAACGGGACATGGCGCGGGCTATGGATCGGGCCGGTGGGCACTGGGTGAGCCGGTCGGTGGTGCCGTGCGGGTTCATGCGGATGCGCGGGCCGTTCGCCGGGCCGGAGGTGAGCGTGGTGCTGCGCGAGGACCCCGGGCTGATGCTGTCCCTGCCGGGGCCGCGCGAGATCGGTGACGTGCTCGCCGCGCTCGATGCCACGCCGGTCCAGGTCGCCATCGAAGGGGAGGACCTGCTGTCGTCGATGATGGCGAGCACGACGATGGGCACGGCGACGGGCATGGCCATCTCGCTGTGGCTGACCCTGCGCGAGCCTCGCTGGTGCACGCTGAGCGGGAAGCTGGGCCGAGGGTACGGCATGACCGTGGGGCTCGTGGAGGGTGACGGCATCGCGCTGCTCATGGCCGACGGGCCGCTGGTCGCCCGCGGCTACGGACCCGGCGGCGCCGGCCTGGCGTCCGACCTGGCCGCGCACATCACGGCCTGGGACCACGCGGGCCGCCCGGACACGTCCACCCTGCGCATCGAGGCATACCCACGTCCCGCCCCCGGCGGCGAGCCGGGCCAGGGCCCTGTGCCCGGCGGGGAGGCGTACCCGCGTCCCGTGCCTGGCGGCGAGCCGGGCCAGGGCCCTGTGCCCGGCGGGGAGGCGTACCCGCGTCCTGTGCCTGGCGGCGAGTCAGGCCAAGGCGCTGTGCCCGGTGGCGAGTCGGGCCAGGTGTCCGCGCCCGGCGGGGAGCCGGCTGAGGGGCCTGGGCTGGGCGGGGCGGCGGGGCCGGGGTTCGTGGCCGGTGGGTGGATCGTCATCGAGAAGCGGCACACCGACCTGGTGGTGCACTTTCCCGGTTAGCTCACGGTCCACTCGCCGTCGAGCATGAGGTCGCGGCCGGCCAGCTCGTTCGCTTCCCGCCACGCTTGCAGGCGGCGCGGGGTGATGTGGAAGTAGTGGTACGGGCTGCTGAGCTCGCGCGGGTCGAAGCCCGTCTTGGCGGCGAAGGCGTCTCCGAGCTCCCCGGGGATCTCGCTCGCCGGCACGGCCTCGGCCGTCCCGTCGATGAGGACGACGTCGCGCACCAGGCCCACGCCGAGGCGGGCCTGACCGGTGGCCAGCAGGTTGCGCGCGGTCGGGCTGGCCGTCGCCGTGGCGATCAGCAGGGTGACCCCGTCCCAGAGGAACGACAGTGGCACCATGTACGGGATCCCGCCGCCCTCGTCGGCGGTGGCGACCCAGGCGTCCACGTCGTTCTCGAGGCGGTCGAGGGTGTCCTGCTTGCGCTGTTCGGGGGTGCGTGGGGCGGGCGGCGTCATACTGTCGTGCGCTCCTGATGATCAAAGGGTCCGGACGGTCACGGCCGGAAGGTGTTCGCCATTATCGACGACGGGCCGCGGACGAGGAATGTGCCCCCATGGCCCCCGACCCGGACGGGCGCTTCGAGGACGCCACTTCTCGCCTGGCCCCAGCCGCGTCCCCTGCCGGTTGGCCCGGCGGCGGGTGCCCCTGATCCTGGCGGCGGAGGCTCCGCCTGGTCTCGGGGGGTCCCGCCTGGCCCGGCGAGGGGATCCTTCTCGGCCGGCCCTGGCGAGCGCCCCTCCGGGCGCGGCGGGCGGCACTCCTGCCTGGCCTCGGCGGCGGACGCGCCTGGGTGGCCGGAATGCCGGGTGGCCGCCACCATGACGGTTACTGTCTGTGTCGGAAACATATCACCATGTCATAGGAACGCTCATGCGCACTCGCCTGACCCTGTTGCCGGCCGCCGTGGCCCTCGCCGTACTCACCGGCTGCGCCGCCGAGATGGTGACCGACACCGCGGCCCTGGCCCCGCACACCGACACGCATCCCTCCGAGCAGGACGAGGCCTGGATGCGGACCATTCACGAAGGCAACCTGGCCGAGGTTCAGGCCGGCCGGCTGGCGCAGGGCAAGGGCACCACCCGGGAGATCAAGTCGATCGGCAAGATGCTGCTCGACGACCACACCAAGCTCGACACCAAGGTCACCAAGGCGGCCACCCAGCTCGGCGTCGAGCTCCCCACCTCGCCGACCGCCGAGCAGCGTGCCGAGGTGGTACGGCTGCGGGACGCGACGGGCAAGGACTTCGACCTCGACTTCGCGGCCGGCATGACCAAGGCGCACACCAAGGCGCTCGCGGCGACGAAGAAGGAGGTCTCCAGCGGGTCGTCCCCGGCGGTGGTCGCCCTGGCCAAGTCCACGGTCCCGGTCCTCCAGCAGCACCTGTCCGCGCTGCGTAAGGCCCGCTCCGCAGAATAGAAAAAACAATCTGGCCATGTGTGGATTTATGGCGATCTGGGGTATTTGTCCTGTTTGAACCAGGACGAACGCATCGGGGGGATCGTCGTGGCTATGCAGACAGAGATCC
This sequence comes from Nonomuraea rosea, assembly GCF_039539705.1. Lineage (NCBI taxonomy): Bacteria > Bacillati > Actinomycetota > Actinomycetes > Streptosporangiales > Streptosporangiaceae > Nonomuraea > Nonomuraea rosea. The sequence goes on from NZ_BAABDQ010000025.1 coordinate 61,819, forward strand.
GCAACCTGCTCGACTGCCATGTGGTGGGGTCGGACGGACAGTCGATCGGCAAGGTAGGCCAGGTCTACCTCAACGATCGTTCGGGCGAGCCGGAGTGGGTGACCGTACGCACGGGGTTCTTCGGGATGAAGCAGACCTTCGTGCCGCTGGCCAACGCCCGCCGCTCGGGGGAGGAGATCCGCGTCCCCTTCGACAAGGAGATGATCAAGGACGCCCCGAACATCGACGTGGACGGCCGCCTCTCCCTGGAGGAAGAGGCCGACCTCTACCGCTACTACGGCATGCAGCCGTCGAACATCCCGCGGCAGCGCGCCGGCGAGCCCACCTCGAAGCGGCCCGTCACCGGCGACGCCCGCAGGGACATGGGCACGCACGAGGACCGGACCGGCATGACGGGTGAGACCCGCAAGACCGGCATGCCGGGGATGGCCGGCCGCACCGACCGCACCGATGAGCGCGACTTCGACATCACCAGGTCCGAGGAGCAGCTCCACATCGGCAAGGAAAGCCGCGAGATCGGCCACGTGCGCCTGCGCAAGTACGTCGAGACCGAGAACGTCAAGGAGAAGATCCCGCTCACGCACGAGGAGATCGTGATCGAGCGCGAGCTCATCCACGACGGCGACGCCATGGGCGCGCAGATCGGCGAAGAGGAGCGGGAGGTGACGCTCTACGAGGAGCGCGCGGTCGTCGGCAAGGAGACCAAGCCGGTCGAGCGCATCCACGTTCACAAGGAGAGCGTCCAGCACGAGGAGACGGTGGAAGGCCAGGTCAGGAAGGAGCGCCTGGAAATCGACGAGGACGGGATGGAACGGGACCAGAACGGTAAACTCCATCGGCGCGACAGAAAGATGCCGCCCGAGCGGTGAGTTGTCAGGCGGGGGCGCAGGCAAGCGCCCCCGCCGGCGCTTTTCCGCACCTGGACGCGCGCCTTTCCTCAGGTCGCTGACCTGCGAGGGAAGCGACCTTGGCGGTCACGGGGCCGAGCTCGGTAAAAGGCCGGGGTGGCCTTTCCGTCATTCTCAGGAACCGTAGAGCTCGACCTCGTTGAGCATGCTGCAGGATTTCCCGATCTCGGCGTCGCAGGCGGCGCTCGGATCGGTCACGATTTTGATGTGCCGGGCCGTTCTCGCCACCGCGGTATAACGCAGCGCATAATCGGTTCTGCCGGTGATCGTGGCGATCGGCTCGCCCCAGGAGCGCCCGTTCCTGGAGGCGTACACCCGGGCCCCTGCCGCGTGCCCGGGGCGCAGGCTGAGGCCGATCAGGGTCAGCGCGTACGGGCGGTCGAGGTGCAGCACGTACCGGCCGCGGCCGCGGGCGACGGCGCTCGACCAGTAGCCGGTGCTGCCGTCCAGCGCGCCGCCGGGGCGCGTGCGCGGGCGGTCGCGGGCCGTCCAGCGCATGGTGGTCTCGATCTCCAGGTCGCCCCGCCGCCGCAGCGCCGCCAGGTCCAGCCGGCCGGGCGCGGGCGGGTCCAGGGTGAACAGGCGGCGCTTGACCGCGTACCAGCCGCCGTACTCGAAGCGGCCGTGCGCCGGGCACGTCGTCTCGTCGAGCAGCCCGTCGGGGCGCACGCCCGGCAGCTTGCAGTTGTCGAACACCTGGACCAGCCCGTGCGGGCCGACGGCGGCGATGCCGGTGTAGCCGGAGGAGCCGTGCGAGTCCCAGATGCCGTCGCGGTTGTGGAACGTCACGCGCGGCTCGCGCCACTCCTCGCCGAGCCCGTCGGGGGAGACGGCCAGCCAGTTGTCGGGGCGGCCGGCGCTCAGCACGAGCAGGCCGCCCGGGGTGAGCAGCAGCCTCGGGGCGACGCCGCGTACCACGCAGTCCAGGCCGGCGAAGCGCAGCTCGCGCACCGGCGACCAGGTGCGGCCGCCGTCGGTGGAGCGGGTCTGGTGCAGCGTCGAGTACGGGCCGCCGTCGCGCCGCAGCACCGCCAGCAGGCTGCCGTTCAGCGTCTGCGCGATGGCCGCCTCGTTGTAGACGAAACCGCCCGCGGGCGCGAAGCCGGCGGCCAGGCTCCGCGCCGACCCCAGCGTCGGCCCGCCCGCCGCCGCGGCCGCCGAGCCGCCCGCGTGGCCGGAGGCAGAGCCGGGCGCCGACTCGAGCGCCGCCCCGGGTACCGCGCCGAGTGCGGCCCCGGAGGCCGAGCCGGGTGCGGGCTCCGCGCCGAGCGGCGGGACGGGCTCCTCGACGGGCGGCGCCGGGAGTGGCGGGGGGAGCGCCGGGGCGGGCTCCGGCGGCGCGATCACCCCGCGCCGGTCGAACGTCCGGCCGCCGTCCCGGCTCGCGTACACCTCCGCCTGGTACATCCCCGTGTCGCGGTAGCGGGCGTAGGCCGTGATCAGGATCGTGCCGTCGGCGAGCTGCACCGGCGCCCCGTGCGCCGCCCCGCCGGGCAGCAGGTCGCCCGGCGTCGTCAAGGTGGCCTCGGAACGCACCCAGCTCTCGTCGTCGCCGAGCGCCGACGAGGTGAGGATGCCCAGCGTCGCCGTGTGCGGCCCGGTGGCGCGCAGGTAGTACTCGGTCGCGAAGAAGCTGCCGTCCAGCAGCTCGATCGGCGATTCGCGCAACGGCGTCGCGCTCGACGGCCCGAAGGTCAGCCCGCCGTCCGACGAGGCCGCCGCCTCGTTGGTGAGGGTCACGACCTTGTCCACGTTCGTGGTGAAGGTGGTGATCAGCTTCTGCTCCGGGGCGCCGCCCGGCCCGGTCACGTCGAGGGCGGAGATGTTCGGGAATCCGGCGAACTCCAGCCGTTCAGAGGCCGAAGGCTCCGGCTCGGCAGGCGGCGGATTGGGATGAATCCAGCCTAGTGAGGAAGCAGTATCGATCAGGTAAGCCTCGTTCTCGACGGACTGCTGGGAGTGATCCGGTAGCACGCAGTAACCGCCTTCCGCCTGCGCCGCGCAGGGGACCGCGGGCGCCGCCACGGCGGCCGAGACGGCCACGACCACGGCTCTTGTCATCGCCACCTGGTTTCTTCTCCCCTGTCGTCCGCGATCACCGGCCGGTACGGACTCTAGATCACTCACAGGCTGTAACACGGGATTCATCTGCGGGAAGTCGCCCGTTCACGGCGCTTCCCACCTGGGCGGCAAGGCATACATGCCGTCTGCGTAAAGTGGCAGTTGACAGAAAACCCCCTCCTGACGACGATCGGGACGGCACTATTAAGTGTCAATTTACGTAGGTCGAGAAGACCGACGGGTCTGGAGGTGGCCCAGATGAGCATCGAGCCGCGGGCGAGAGTGGCCCCAGAACGAGTGCTGCCCGGCCCGGTGCCCCTGGCGCCGGAGGTGGCCGCGCAGCAACGGGTGGTCCAGCGGATCTGCACCAGAGTGGCGCCCGACGGCGTGGAGATTGGCGTCGGCGAGGTGCCACCGGGTGGCCTGCAGGTCTGGATCGACACCCCGGCACCGGTCGAAGCGCCCGAGTCATGGGTGCTCTACCACCGCATGGCCCGCGAAGTGGCACTGGTCGGCTGGCACTGCGAGGCCGACGCGGACCGCCTGCTGGTCCTCGGCTGGAGCGCCGCCTGCCTGCACAACCGGGTACGCCTGCTGCAGAGCGGGCTGCGCAGGCTGACCGACTTCGAGTACACCGCCCAGCGGGCCGTGCAACTCGACGGCCGGAGCCCGGACGACCGCCCCGCCGCCGAGACGGCGACGGAGGTCTGCGCGTCGATCGAGCGGCGGCTGCGCTGGCCCGAGCGGCTGGCCGAGCTCGACGGGTTCGACCGCGGGTCGGGCCTGCCGCATCTGCAACTGCTCCTGGCCCAGGTCATCGGGCTGGAGTCGAAGCTGGCGACAGCCTGCGAAGAGCACCTGATCATGGCACGGGTGCTGGCGCGGGCCGTCTGCGAGCAGTACGCGCGGCATCGCGACCTGCGCCGCGCGCAAAGAGATGTGCTGGCCGAGTCACGCCGGTGGGTGCACGCCAGCTCCATGATCCGTGGTTCGGCCGCCGCACGGCCGAGCTCCGCCGGCGTCGGCCGTCCCCACATGGGGCTGGCGGAGCGCCGCATCGCCGCGAGCGTCATCAACCACGGCGTGCCACGGGCGATCCCCGCGGCCGCCACTCCGCGGGCCGAACACCTCGGTCACGAGGAGGGCGCACGCTGACCTCGATCCGCTCAACGGCGAGCGGTCGCCCGGAAAACCCCCCACAAGTCCGGTAGGAGAGCTCCCGTCATGCGAACCCCACCGCATCTGCCAGCCCGCGCCAGGCGCGACACCGATTCAGCCCGAGCCCGCCGTCACCCGTACGGCCTGCACGACGTACCGGCGCAGACCGCGCCGCTCGGCTCGCTCGACTTCCCCGAGACCCCCGCGGAGCCCGACGTCTACGTCGAAGAGCGGCTGCTCGGCATCAGGGAGATGTCCAATCAGGCCATCGGCTCCATTGACGACCTGCTCCAGCACACCGTCTGAAGTGTGCCTCGGCGGCTTCCGGCCGGAAGCCGTTAAAAAGCGATATCTCACCCTTCGAGGAGAGTCATGCAGGGACTATCGCGACTGGAGCTGAGGCCGCGTGATGTCGGAGGCCACCAGCCACGCTCCATCGCCGGCGTCGTAGCGCCGCGCAGTTTGGACGAGGTCCGCGCACTCGTACGGGCCTCCATGGCCGGCAAGCGGCGCCTCTACCCGATCAGCACGGGCAGGAACTGGGGGATGGGCTCGGCCATGCCGGTCACCGACGACAACGTCGTCGTGGACCTCGGCGGCATGAACCGGGTGCGCAGCCTCGACCTGGAGGCCGGCTTCGCCGTCATCGAGCCGGGAGTGACCCAGAAGCAGCTCGCCGAGGTGTTGCGCGACACCCCGTGGATGCTGAACGTCACCGCCTCCTGCGCCGACACCTCCGTCATCGGCAACGCGCTCGACCGCGGCGACGGCTGCATCCGCTCCCGGGTGCACGACGTGGCCGGGCTCGAGGCCGTGCTCGCGGACGGCAGCGTGATCACCACCGGCGGGCTCGACCCGGCGGGGCGCTACCACGGCCGGGTCGCCGGGCCCGACCTGACGCCGGCGTTCATCCAGCACAACCTCGGCATCGTGACCGCCATGGCCGTCGCGCTGGTGCCGCGCCCGCAGACCGTCGGGCTCGTGCACGGCCGGCTCCAGCGGGACCAGGTCGGCATCGCGCTCGGGGCGGTCACCGGCTTCCTGCGCCGCGGCAACCCCGCCGACGGGCTGCTGCGCGTACGCGAGCTGTCGCTCGTGCCCAGTCACGGCGACTGGATGCTGCCGGCCGGCGTGGACCCGAGCCTGTTCACCATCCTCGGGCCGCTCATGGGCAGCGACGCCACGGTCGAGCTGGCCGAGGAGCTGCTCAGGAAGGCGCTGATCGAGGTCGAGGGGGCCGAGGCGCTGCGCGTCGTCGACGCCGCCGAGGTGAGCGCCGACGACCCGCTCTACCCCAGAGCACTCATGTCGCAGGGCATCCCCACCTGCCTGGGCGTGCACAACGCGCTCGGGGTGACCTCCTGCGACCAGATCGACGAGGGCCCTATGGGCTTCCTGGCCCTGCTGCCGCTCATGCCGATGCACGCGAGAAGGACCGAGCACATCCTGGCCGCGCTCCAGACGGCCGTGGACGCGCACACCACCGCGCTCATGGTCGAGTGGAACCTCGTCAGCAAGCACCTGGCCAACGGCGTCATCCAGATCTTCTTCGAACGCGGCGCGACCGACGCTCCCTACCGCGCGCACCAGCTCCGCAACGACGGCAACTGCCTGCTGCGCGGGCACGGCTGCGCCATCTACCGCTCCGACATCGACCACGCCGCCGCCGACGTGTGGTCGGAGACCAGCACCGCCGGGCTCGGCATGCTGCACCGGCTCAAGACCTCCCTCGACCCGGACGGCCTGCTGTCGCCCGGCCGCTACGGCGCCTGAACCACCGTCCGGCTTCGCCGTTCGCACCGCCGGAGTGCGCGAGCAGACGACAAAGGACGACGACACAAGACGACGACAAAAGGCTTCCAAGGAGGTGTCCACGTGCGTCAGTCACCAGCGGCCGTCAGGGGGACCAGCACGGCCGGCGGAGACCGCCGCAACGCAGTGATGTTGCGGCTGGTCGGCGCGGGTGTCATGTTGACGGTGATGGCCGACACCACGGCCACCACCCTGGCAGTCGGAGTGCTGCGGTACACGCCCGCCGGCGCCGGCATGCCGCTCGGTGACCTGGTCTGGCTGACCAGTGCGGCGTTCATCCCGATCGCGGCCCTGCTGGCCACCGCCGGCCGGTGGGCCGACCTGTTCGGCCGGCGCAGGGTGCTGGCCGTCGGGCTCGTCGTGTTCGTGCTGGGCGGGATCGCCACCGTCACCGTCGACTCCTGGTCGTACGTGCTGGCCGCACGTGCCGTCCAGGGCGCCGGTGCCGCGGCGATGATCCCGGCCAGCCTCGGACTGCTGCTCGGAGAGCTGCCGGAGTCGCAGCGGCGCGGCGCGATCGCGCTGTGGAGCTCCGCCTCCGGGCTCGGCTGCCTGCTCATGCAGGCGGGTGGCGGCTGGCTGGCCGCCGCCGTCGGCTGGCGGGCCCTGTTCATTCCCGACGTCATCATGGGCGTCCTGCTCCTGATCGCCTGCGTCGCGCTTCCCCCGGGTAAGCGCGGCGGCCCCAGAGGCCTGCCCGACATGCTCGGAGCATGGCTGCTGGCCGCGGGCATCGCGGTCATCGTGCTGGCCATCTCCAAGGCCATGGCCTGGGGGATGGACGTGCTGTGGCTGGCGCTGGCCGCGCTGGCCCTGCTGGGCGGTGCGCTCGCGCAGGCCAAGCACCACCGGCTGCCCGCGATCGACCTCGCCCTGTGGCGGCGTCCCAGATTCGTCTGGGGCTGGCTGGCCACGTGGTGCTTCGGAGCGCTCTCGTACGGGCTGCTGACCGTGCAGCCGCTGTACCTGCTCCACCTCGGCTATCCGATGCTGGAAGTGGCCATGTGGCTGACTCCGACCTCGGTGGCCGTCGTCCTGACGAGCATCCTGGCCGGGCGCCTGGTCAAACGGGTCGGGGCGTACGGCCTGATCTACGCGGGCTCGCTGCTCTGCGGCGGTGCGTGCGTGCTCGTCCTGACGCAGGCGGGTCCCACCGTGTGGGGCCTGATCGCCAGCGTCGTGGTCGGGATGGGGGTCGGGGCGCTCGCGCCCGGCACCTCCGTGGCCACCACCCTGGCCGCGCGTCCGCACCAGTACGCCTCCGCGGTCGGCGCGGCCACCATGGCCCGCATGGTCGGCGGAGCCGTCGGCGTGTCCGTCGTGTCGGTGGTCATCGACCATCCGTTCATGCCGGGACCGCTGTCGGGCCTGGCCGGCGCACTCGCGATGTGCGTGGGCATCTCCGTGCTCATCGGCGCGATAGCACTCACCAAGATCACCCGGCTGCGGACCGACCCCGGCGACGTCATGATCAAAGTGCCGCGCCGGATGCTGCTGGAGTTGCGCATGACCCTCGCCACCGTCGCGGCGGAGGCGGACGCGCTGCTGCCTGTCGAGACCCGCACTCCCCCAATGGTCACCCCATCGAACCCCTCATTGGACCCCCCATTGGACCGGGTCCCGAGACCGCGGACGGCCGAACCCGGCCCGCTCGCCGGAACTCGCGGGCCTGCGCACTAGTTCAACCATCGAAAGGGCTCTCGTCATGGCAACCACATCGTGCGACGTAGCCATCGTCGGCGCCGGACTCGGCGGCTGCTTCCTGGCACTGCTGCTGGGCCGCCGCGGCCAGAACGTCGTCGTCATCGAGCAGGGACCCTCGGTCCCGAGCGCGGGCGCCGACTTCCTCAAGCCTCCAGGGCTCCGGGTACTGGCCAGGCACGGGCTGGCGGATCTCGTCGAACGCCATGGCCTCAGGCGTGACACCATCCGCTACTACCACGACGGCGACCCGATCAGGGAATGCCGCTTCCCCGACGGCGGCTTCCTCATCCGTCCCTACCGGGAGCTGGTCGAGCTCATCTACACCAGTTGCGCGATGGAGGGCGTCGAGTTCTGGTTCGACGCCGACATCGACGACATCGCGGTGGGCGACGGCCGGGTCGAGGAGCTGACGCTCTCCAACGGCCGCAAACTGCGGGCCGGCGTCGTGATCGGCGCCGACGGCACCAAGTCCGCCGTACGCCGGGCGCTCGACATCGAGCAGCAGACGATGCCGTACGAGCGGCTGCTCATGAGGGTGGCCACCGTGCCTCTGACCGCCAGCGTCGCGCAGCTCAACCGGCTCTACTTCAGCTCGGAAGGCTGGCTCACCTACCTGTACCCGATCAACAGGGACCAGGCGCGGGTCTTCGTCGGACTGCCGCCGGAGGACGACAAGGAGATCTTCCAGGACGGCATCCCCGCGCTGCTCGACGAGCTCAAGAAGTTCGTCACGGAAAGTTCCGACGCCTTCAACGTGCTCCAGCCCGCCACCTGGCAGCGGATCAAGGTCTCCTCGCTGCGGGTGGAGGCCTACCACAAGGGCAACGCCGCGCTCCTGGGCTCGGCCGCGTTCGCCTGCCATCCCATGACCGGCATGGGGATGAGCTACACCCTGCACGACGCCGAGATCCTGGCCGACGTCATCTGCGCCGCGGGAGGAGACGAGGGCCTGCTCGACCGGCTGCTCCAGGCACGGTACGAGCCGCGCAGGGACGCGCACCGAGAGCTCATCGACTACGGCGACGCCCTGGCCGCCACCTTCCGCGACAGGGCGGCCTACCTGGCCGCCTTCCGTCCTGAGCTGCACATCTTCGGCGACGCGGCCGCACCGGCGAGCCTGCCGGCGCTTCAGCTCACCTGAGCTGATGCCCCCGCCGCCAGCCATTCCGTCAGGCGAGGTCGTCCAGTGTCACGCTGAGTGCGATGGGCAGGCCCGAGCCCCGGGCGGCGGGGGCATCGATCACGAGAGCATGGTAGGGCCTGCACTACCATGATGACGGGTGACAGCGGGGGTCCCGCTGGAGCTCCGTTCCCGCGATGCTGTTGAGATCGCATACGACTCGGCAGCATCGGAGAGAACTGTGACTGTGGTGGAGAGCCCTCGCGTCCCGGCATCGGGGGAGCGGGGGAGCGACTTCGCGAAGCTGTCGCGCCGTATCGCCCAGGCGGGCCTGCTCGACAAGCGGCCCGGATACTACGCGGTCAGGATCGGCCTGGTGGCGAGCCTGTTCGCCGGATCATGGGTGCTCTTCGCCACGATCGGGGACTCCTGGTGGCAGCTCCTCGTCGCGGTGCTGCTCGCCGTGGCGTTCGCGCAGGTCACGCTCCTGGCCCACGACCTGGCGCACGGGCAGATCTCGCGCTCGCGGCGCACCAGCAGGATCGCCGGGCTGCTGGTGGGCAACCTGGCCGTGGGCCTCAGCTACGGCTGGTGGATGGACAAGCACACCCGCCACCACGCCAACCCCAACCACGAGGAGCACGACCCCGACGTCGCGCCCGACGTGCTGCTCTGGTCGGAGCGGCAGGCCGGGGAAAGCCGCGGGCTGCCCAGGTTCATCGGCCGCTGGCAGGCGTTCCTGTTCTTCCCGCTGCTCACCCTCGAAGGCCTCAACCTGAAGGTGTCGAGCTTCCGCGCGCTGCGCAGGAAGTCGCTGAAGGGCAGGAAGGCCGAGGGGCTGCTGCTGTCCGCGCACGTCCTGCTGTACGTCGCCGCGGTGTTCCTGGTGCTGCCGCCCGGCATGGCGCTGGTGTTCCTGGCCGTGCACCAGGCCTGCTACGGCGTCTACCTGGGATGCACGTTCGCCCCCAACCACAAGGGGATGCCGGTGCTCACCGCCGAGGACGAGCTGGACTACCTCCGCCGCCAGGTCCTGACCTCCAGGAACGTGCGCGGCGGCCACGTCGTGAACAGCGCGCTCGGCGGCCTGAACTACCAGATCGAGCACCACCTGTTCCCCAGCATGCCCAGCGCGAACCTGCGCAAGGCGCAGCCCATCGTCCGTGACCACTGCCGCTCGCTCGGCGTCGACTACGTGGAATGCGGCCTCTTCGAGTCGTGGGCCCAGGCGATGCGCCACCTGCACGAGGTCGGCAAATCCCTGCGCGACGTCAAGACGTGACGATCAGCTCAAGCCCGCTGAAGTCCTCCTTGACGTGATGCCCGGCCTCGGACAGGACCGTCAGCAGCGCGAGCTGGACGGCGGCGCGGATGGTCGCGTACTTGACGAGGTGGTTCGCCGGGCGCTGCTCGGCTGAGGTGCCCCAGGTGACGACCACACCGCGCGTGGGGTCGTGCCAGACGCCGAGCCCGCCGTCGAGCGACATCAAGGACGGCTCGACGGTGAATCCGGCATCGCGTAACTCTTGACGGACCAGCTCTTCCAGGTCGAGACCCTCGGTGGAGTCGGTGTCCATCCGGGTCGGCTGCCCGCACACGCCGGCTATGAACCTGCGGGGGCGGCCGAACCCTGTGGAAGGATTGGCAATGTGTCCTTCGCGTCATGGGCCGCACCGCCGGCAGCGCCGTCCCGCGCGCTGCCGCCTGTGTCCGCGCGGTCCGCGCGGTCTGTGACGCCTGGGCCGGTGGTGGCTCCGGTGTTGCGGTTGTCGCGGGCCGTGGTGTTCGCGACGGTCTGCGGCGCGGTGTCGGCCGGCGGGCACGTGCTGGCGGGCGGCGGCCTCGTGCCGTTCTGGGTCTGCCTGGCCGGGGTGCTGGCCGCGTTCGGGCTGGCGTACCTGGTCGACGGGCGCGAGCGCGGGGCGGTGGCCGTGCTGGCCGCGACCGTGGGCGCGCAGATGGTGCTGCACCAGCTCTTCGCCCGGCTCGCGCCGATCGCCGAGCCGCGCGCCACGGACGGGGCCGGGCACGCGCATCCGGCGGCCGGGGCCACGGCCGGCATGGTGCTGGTGCATCTCACGGTGGCGGCCCTGACGGCGTGGTGGCTGCACCGCGGCGAGCGCGCGCTCTGGCTCATGATCCGCCTGTACGCCGCGCCGCCGCCGGTCATCCGGCTGCTCGTCACCGCCCCGCCCGAGATCACGCAGCCGTCATGGCGGCCGGTGGCCTGCGACGTCCCCGTGCTCGTGGAAAGAGCCGTCTCCAGCGCGGTCGGCAGGCGAGGGCCGCCCGCCGCGCCACGGCACTCCCGCTGACGGACCGCCCCGATGCTTGCTGACGTCCCCTGACGTCCCCTGACGTCTCCGGTGTCTCCGCGGCGTTCCCGGCGGTCCGAGTGCCTGGCTGAGAGCCCGGCTTCCCGCCGGGCCTCCCGGCGCGTCCGTACGGGACGCGTGCCCTTGCCCGCTCTCCGGACGGCGCCACGGGCGCGGTCCGGAAGACCGTTCCTGGAGACCGATCATGGCTTCACTTCCGCGGCACATCCGCGCGGCGGTTACCCTCGCCTGCGCTCTTGTTCTGACTTTCCTGACATTTCCCGCTTCGGCGGCCTTCGCCCACGACACGCTCAAGAGCAGCTCGCCCGCCAAGGACGCCCGGCTCTCCTCCGTCGAGGAGATCGAGCTGGAGTACAGCGCGGGGGTCAAGTTCCCGTTCGTCGTGCTGCACGACGCGGCGGGCAAGGAGATCGCGCTCGGCAAGCCGCGGCTCGACGGCCCCAAGGTGCTCGCCGACGTCACCCAGCCGCTCGCGCCGGGCGCGTACGTGATCGCCTGGCGGGTCGTTTCCTCCGACGGCCACCCCATTGAGGGCGAGATCCCGTTCAACGTGAAAGGATCATCTTCGGCTTCGCCCACCGGCGAGAGCCCCGCACCGGCGGGGCAATCGGCGGTTCAGACCACCGGGGCGGCGGCCGGGCCCTCCGCGGCGGCCGGCACCGCGGCGTCGGCGGGCGTCCCCGGCTGGATCTGGGGCGCGCTGGCGGGGCTTGTCGTGCTCGGTGCGTTCGTCCTGATCAGGACCTCGCGCCGCGGCCGAGATCGGGAGGAAGTGGATGCGGATTGAGCAGGCCAGACAGGTCGCGCGGAAGTGGGTGCGGGCGGAGGGCGCGGCGCTGCCCGGGTTCGAGGGCGCGTTCCTGACCGGGTCGGCGCTGTGGGCGAAGCCGGACGAGGAGCTGGCGCCCAGCTCTGACGTGGACGTCATGGTGGTCGCCGACCCGTCCGCCGCCCTCGGGAAGTTCGCCTACGAAGGAGTGCTGCTCGAGGTCTCGGCCATCGCCGGGCTCGGCTCGACGCACGAGGTGCTGAGCGACTACCACCTGGCCGGCAGCTTCCACCTCCCGTCCGTGCTGGCCGACCCGACAGGGCGGCTCACCGAGATCCAGCGCGTGGTGGCCCGCGACTTCGCCGAGCGCCCGTGGATCCTGGCCAGGTGCACCAACGCCATGGACCGCGTGCGCGGCTGGATCAACGGCATGAACGAGTCCGCGCCGCTGCCGGAACAGGTCGCGTCCTGGCTGTTCGGCACCGGGGTGACCACGCACGTGCTGCTGGTGGCCGCGTTGCGCAACCCGACCGTCCGGCGGCGGTACGTGGCCGTGCGCGAGCTGCTCGTCGAGCACGGGCGGGCGGACTTCCACGAGGGCCTGCTCGACCTGCTCGGCTGCGCCGCTTTCGAGCCCGCGCGCGTGCGCACGCACCTGGCCGCGCTGGAGAAGGTGTACGACGCCACGTCCGGGCTGCACGTGCCGTCGTACCGGTTCGACTCCGACATCAGCCCCGCGGCCCGGGCCGTGGCCATCGACGGGAGCAGGGAGCTCATCGAGAGCGGGCTCCATCGCGAGGCCGTCTTCTGGATGGTGGCCACCTACGCCCGATGCCTGGCCAAGCGGGACGCGGCGGGGGTCACCGGCTACGCGGAGGGGTTCCAGGAGCTGCTGGCCGACCTGGGGGCCGGGACGTTCACCGACCGGCGGCGCCGCGGGGACCGGGTCCTGGCGGCGCTGCCGGGGCTGTGGCAGACCGCCATGGCCCTCTGCTGACCGGCCTCAGCGGCCGTCGAGCAGGTGCACGTCGTCGCCGTAGATGGCCGGGCTCCGGTCCACCTCGCCGATGAAGTCCGCGGGGAAGCCCGCCTCGAACGCCACCGCCGACTCCAGCCGCCGCACCGCCTCATCGGGCAGCTCCAGACCGGACGCCCCCAGGTTGTCCTTGAGCTGGTCGGCGTTGCTCGTACCGAGGATCGGGTGCACGCCGCGCCGCATGGCCCACGCGATCGCCACCTGGGAGGCCGTGACGCCCAGCTCGGCGGCGACCTCCAGCGCCGCGCCCGCCGCCGCCCGGTCCCGCTCGGTCATGGACTCGGGCGACGACCGCGAGGCCACCGCGCCCGGCGCGTTGTAGCGGCCCGACAGCACGCCGCGCGCCAGCACCCCCCACGCCGCCACGCTCATCCCGAACGCCTCCGCCATCGGCAGCAGCTCCCGCTCGGCATCCCGCTGGAGCAGGCTGTACGGCACCTGCAACCCCGCGAACGCCGTCCACCCCCGCCACTCGGCCAGCGTGTTGGCCCGGCTGACCACCCAGGCGGGCGCGTCCGAGATGCCCACGTGCAGCACCTTCCCCGACCGCACCACGTCGTCCAGCGCCCGCATCGTCTCCTCGATCGGCGTGTGCCGGTCCCACACGTGCACCCAGTAGAGGTCGATGTAGTCGGTGCGCAGCCGCCGCAGGCTCTGTTCCAGCGACAGCACGAGGTTCTTGCGGTGGTTGCCGGCCGCGTTGAGATCGGTGCGGTCGCGGCTGCCGGTGTACTTGCTGGCCAGCACGAAACGGTCGCGGCGGCCCTGGAGCAGCTCGCCGACGACGCTCTCGCTCTCGCCGTACATCGAGGCCGTGTCCACGACGTTGCCGCCGGCGTCGGCGTACATGCCGAAGATGCGGCGCACCTCGGGGGTGGCCTCGCCGTAGGTCATCGCGCCCAGGAACAGCTCGGAGATCCTGAGCCCGGTACGGCCCAGCAGTCGGTAACGCATCCCCGTACCCTCTCAGACCTGGTACGGCGTGGCGCGCCTGGCCTCGCGCAGCGCGCCGCTCCACCAGCCGAGCTGGTCCAGCAGCGCCTTGGCCGCGCCGTCGGGCCCCTCCGGCTCGATGAGCTTCCCTTCGCCGTCGAACCGCGTCCAGTGGTTGTCGAAGCTGATCGTGTTGCGGACCGTGACGGCGTGCAGCTCGGCGAAGACCTGCCGCAGGTGCTCGGCCGCGCGCAGCCCGCCGCCGAAGCCGCCGTAGGAGATCAGCGCGACCGGCTTGGCCTGCCATTCGGTGAAATGCCAGTCGATGGCGTTCTTGAGGGAGGCCGGGTAGCTGTGGTTGTACTCGGGCGTCACGACCACGAACGCGTCCGCGTCCGCCAGCCGTCCGGCCAGGCGCCGCAGGTCCGCGGGGCGCTCGTGCACCGCCGCCAGCTCCTCCGGCGTGGCCGGCAGCACGGCCGGCAACGGGGTGTCCGCCAGGTCGATCACGTCCACGTCGAACAGCCCGTGCGTGCCCGCCTGCCCGGCGAACCACCGCGTCACGTGCGGGCCGAAGCGGCCTTCGCGGACGCTGCCGGTGATGACCGCCAATCTCATGTTCGTCATGGGTCCAACCTGGCCTGCGCCGCGGCGCCGAGGAAGGCCGGGCGGAGACTGGCCCTGGCAGGGCCACGATGAGCGGGTGGCGCTCCCCGTACACTCGGGGCCGTGAGCGACAACGAGCTGGGCGCGTTCCTGCGCGCCCGCCGCGAGGACGTCAAGCCGGCCGAGGTCGGCCTGCCGGACGGCGCGCGGCGGCGCACGCCGGGGCTGCGCAGGTCCGAGCTGGCCACGGTGGCGGGCGTGAGCGTCGAATACCTGACCAGGCTTGAGCAGGGCCGCGACCGCAACCCGTCCATGCAGGTGCTCATCACGCTCGCCGACGCGCTGCGCATGACCGCCGACGAGCGCGTCCACCTGCGCCATCTGGCCAAGGTGGCCAGCGGCGCCATCGGGCTGTGCCCGGGGGCCGAGCGCGCGCCCGGCCGCACCGTGGGGGCCGGCGTGCGGGCGGTGCTCGACCGCCTGGAGCCCGCGCCCGCCGTGCTGCTCAACCGGCTCGGCGACGTGCTCGCCCGCACCGGCGGCTACGAGCGGCTCTTCGGCCCCGTCGGGTTGCTGGAGGGCGATCCGCCCAACGTCTACCGCTACGCGTTCGCGGACGTGCGGGCCAGGGTCGCCTACCCCGAGTGGGACAGGGTGGCCGACGAGCACGCCACCGCGCTGAAGCTTGAGATCGCGCACGACGACCCGTACGCCACCGAGTTCGTCGCCGACCTGACGTTCGTGGCGGGTGCGGCCTTCGCCGAGCGCATGGCCAGGCCGCCGCGGCCGCCACGGCTGGCGTCCGTGGAGCGGCTGGCGCACCCGCGGGCCGGCGAGCTGCGCCTGGCCCGCGAGGCGCTCGACGTGTCCGGGGGCGAGCAGCGGATCCTCGTCTACCTGCCGGCGGACGCCGCCACCTCGGCCGCGCTCGACCGCCTCACCGGCCGCGTCCCCGGCGCCCTGCGCGCGGTGAACGCTTAGACCTGCGCGCGGGTGAAGGCCTGGTCCCGCGCGGGGTTTACCCCCGGACCCGGGTGCGGGTGGACGGCCGGGTCCGGCGACGGCGTGCGGTCAGACGCGGCGCAGCGACCGGGTCAGGCCCGCGGCGATCGTGGTCGCCAGCACCCAGCCGGCCGCGATCAGCCCGTACGCCAGCCACTGCGCCCCGCCCGCCGGGTTGAACGCCTTCTCCTGCCCGAAGTCGATGATCGGCAGCAGCAGGTCCAGCGTGTAGACCAGCGGGTTGAACTCCGGCGCCTCACCCCGTTTCAGCGCCGGCGGCTCGGCCAGCGTGAACACGACGGTGCCCACGGCCAGCAGCGCCAGGAGCCAGCCGGCCGCGCGCAGGGGCCGGAAGCCGTACCCGACGGCGGCGTCCTGGACGTGCCCCCAGACGCGGGCGTACCAGGGCAGGGCGGTACGGCGCTGCCGCTGGCCGGCCAGCATCGTCTCGCGGGCGTCGGCGTCGCTGCCCAGCCGCCGGTACATCCCGGCGAGCTGCTCGTAGGCGTTCGGCAGGTAACCGTCGGGGTCTCTGCGCAGCCAGCCGAGCCGCCCGCCGGCGGGCAGCATGGGCTCCAGGACCTCGTACGCGAGCTGGTCCATGCGGATCGCGTCCGGCCAGGCGTCCGGGTCGTCCCGGAGCGCGCCGACGCGCGCGTGGCGCAGATCGACCGTGCCCCTGATCGGCCCGGCGGTGCGCATGGCCAGCTCGCGCGTCTCCAGCCGCCAGGCGCGCAGCGCCACGTCGCCGGGATTGTCGAGTTTGGCGTCGTCGAAGCACAGGCGGCTGCCCACCTGGGCGTTGCTCAGCCTGATCCGGCCCTGGGCGGAGAAGCCGTCGCAGAGCTTGAGCGCCTTGCCGACCGTGATGCCGCTGGCCGCCAGCGCGATGCCGCCCGGGTTGACCAGCGTGGCACCCTCGAAGTGGGCGGGCCCGGAGACGGCGGCGTCGAGCAGGCTGATCTCGCCCTCCGCCGACAGCCCTTCGCGGGCGTGCAGGGCGCCGTCCACGACGACGCCGTCGGCCGCGAGGACCACGCCGCCGGGGTTGCGCAGGGTGGCGCCGTCCAGGCTGAGCGCGCCGCCGATGGTGGCGTTCTCCAGGCGTACCTGGCCGTCGGTCTCGATCAGCGACAGGAACAGGCCGCCCTCGGCGTTCAGGCCGCCGCCCCGCACGGCCAGGCCGCCGGGGTTGCGCACGCGCGAGCCGCGCAGCGTGAGCGGGCCGCTGACGCGGGCGAAGCGCAGGCTGACCTCGCCGTCCACCTCCATCGCGCGGGCGAAGAGGCCGACCTGGACGATCATGTTGGACGCGCCGAAGGCCAGCCCGCCGGGGGCGCGCAGGCGGGCGCCGTCGAAGTTGACGGCCGCGCCGACCCTGGCGGCGGTGAGAATGATCTCGCCGTCGCTCTCGAACCCGTCCTGGCCGCGCAGGTGACTGCCGACGTCGAGGTGCTCGGCACTGAGGGCGGCGCCGCCGGGGTTGTCCAGGTGCGCGCCGTTCAGGGTGAGATTGCCGCTGATCCGGGCGCCGTTCAGCCGCAGCTCGCCGGTGATGTGGCTGCGGGCCAGCCGCAGGTTGCCCTCGACCTGGAGGTTCGAGGCGATCAGGCCCGGCAGCTCGCAGCGGCCGATACTGAGGAAACGGGTACGGGCCTGGTAGAGGTCGAGGGTCTCGTCGAAGGCGCACTCCTGGAACAGGACCGGGCAGCCGATCTCGGCGAACGCCAGGCGGAGCGGGCCCGTGATCCGCGCCCCCGAGAGGCGCAGCGCCGGGTTGGCGCCCGGCTCGGCGGGGTCGCCGAGGAGCAGCCCGGCCAGCACCTCCGCGCGCACCTCGCGGTCGGGGCCCCAGGAGGCGGCGTCGGCGGGGGAGTCGTGGGCGGGGTCGCCCACACGCAGGTCGACCTCCCGCCCGTGGGGGAAGGCGGCGGCCACGGCCTGCTCGGCGGGGGTGAGATCGGCGAGTTGCACAGGGACATCCTGGGCGAAGCGCCGCCTCTTCGCGCACGCGGGTTATTCGCGGACGTCGAGGCCCAGTGCCGTCGCGATGACCGTGGCCTGGAAGGGATCGATGATCGCGTCCTTGAGCGTGACGGTGTGCGGGTCGAACGTGCTCAGATCGCTCCCGCGCAGGTCGCACTTGGTGAGGTCGGCGCTGTGCAGCCAGGCGCCCGACAGGTCGGAGCGCCGCACCTCCGCGCCCTCCAGCCGGGCGCCCATCAGGTCGGCCTCCCGCAGCCGGGTGCCGTTGAAGGCGCTGCCCCGCAGGTCCGCGCCGGGCAGGCCGACGTACGACCAGTCGCCGCCCTCGACCTTCAGCAGCCCGAAGGTGCAGCCGTCGAACATGCTGCCCGTCAGCTTGCACCCTCTGAACGTCGCGTCGAAGAACGAGCAGCGCGTGAAGGTGCAGTTGAGGAACTGGGCGTCCTCGTGCACCGACACGTTGAACCGCACGTTCCTGAACTGGCACTCCTCGAACGAGGAGCCGTGGTTGACCAGCTCGGTCATGTCCACGTCCTGGAACAGCACCCGGTGGTAGCTCTCGCCGGAGAGCTCGAGGCTGTCCCAGTCCGCGGACCTGATCGTCGTCTCGGTGGGGGGCGGCTGCACGCCGTGCTTACGGTCGGCCATACGAACAAACTAGCGGTTCAGGCTCGTTTGGCGATGGCCTCGATGAGCGGCTGCACCAGTTTGGCCGCCAGCGGGCCGAAGGCCGCCAGGATGAGCACGTATCCCGCCGCCAGCGCGCCCAGATCGGGATGGGCGCCCGCGCCCACCGCCAGGCCGGCGATGACGATGTTGAACTCGCCGCGGGGGATGAGCGCGATGCCCGCACGGGCCTGACCGGCCTTGGCGATGCCCGCCCGTCTGGCCGCGTACGCGCCGGTGAGCAGTTTGGTGATCATGCTCACCAGGGCCAGCAGCGCGGCCAGCCCCGCCACCGGCAGGATCTTCGACGGATCGGTCTGGAAGCCGAAGAAGACGAAGAACACCGCCGCGAACAGGTCGCGCAACGGCGCCAGCAGCGCCTGCGCGTCGTGGGCGAGCTGCCCGGACAGGGCGATCCCGACCAGGAACGCGCCGACCGCCGCCGACACCTGGAGCTGCTGCGCGAGCCCGGCCACCAGCAGGGCCAGGCCGACCACCTTGAGCAGGAGGACCTCGTTGTTCGGGCTGGACACGAACGCCTCGATGAACCGCCCGAACTTGAGCGCCACGACGAGCACGACGCTCACCGTCAGCAGCGCGATGCCCACCGAGATGGCCCCGCTCACCAGGCTCAGCCCGGCCAGCAGGGTCGTCAGGACCGGCAGGTAGATCGCCATCGTGAGGTCTTCGAACACCAGCAGGGACAGCACCGTCGGCGTCTCCCTGTTGCCGATCCACCCCAGATCGGACAGCACCTTGGCGGTGATGCCCGAAGAGGTGGCGTAGGTGACGCCCGCCATGGCGACGGCCGCCACCGGCCCCCAGCCGAGCAGTAACGCGCAGATGGCGCCCGGGGCGGCGTTGAGCACCAGATCGACGATGCCGGCGCGGGCGTTGCTCGTCAGGCTCGTCACCAGCTCGTCGGCGTTGTACTCCAGGCCGAGAGTCAAGAGCAGCAGGACGACGCCGAGCTCCGCGCCGACGGATATGAATGCTTCGCTGGTTGCCAGCGGCAGCACCCCGCCGGTCCCGAACGCCAGACCGGCGATCAGGTACAGCGGGATGGGAGAGATGCCGACGCGCAACGCGAGCGCGCCGAGCACCCCCAGGCCAAGCAGTACAGCACCGAACTCGAGAAAGATGACCGCGGTATGGTGCACCCGCGGCCCTACCCTTCCACCAGGATGTCGGCCACCCCTGCGGTGCTGTCCTCGCTGCCGACCACCACCACGACGTCGCCCGCCCGGAACGAGAAGTCCGGGCCGGGGCTGGCGAACACCTGACCGCCGCGCACGACGGCGACGATGGACGCGCTGGTACGGGTCCGCACGCGGGCGTCACCCATGGGACGGCCCTCGTACGGGGAGCCGGGCGGGATGGGCAGCTGCACGCTGACCAGGCCCTCGACCTCTTGGTGCAGCTGGTTGAGCCGTTGCACGATGCGCGGGGCGCCCAGGAGCTCGGCCAGGGCGTCGGCCTCTTCGTCGTTGAGCTTGACGGTCTGGCATGCGCGGTCGGGATCGTCCTTGTCGTAGATCACCAAGACCCGCTGGCCGGTACGGTGAGACACGACGCCGACCCGCTGTCCTTTACGGGTGGTGAAATCGTGTCGTAGTCCGATTCCCGGCAGTGCTGTTTGTTCGACCTCCACCTAACCCACCCGTTCAGATCCTCATATTTCCGGACAACCCTACCAATGGGTTATTCCCCCCAAGCTCGGGCTCTCCACGGCCTTCGCTTGACTTTCACGGCCTCCGGGCTGGGCTTCCGTTGACCTGAGCGGCTGGACTCCAGCCGGCCGGGCGGCTTCGCGTGGCGGTCACCGGGCAGGCATGACACGCTGGGGAGACACTCGGGACGCAGCCCCCGTGCAGACCGACCAACCA
Source organism: Nonomuraea rosea (assembly GCF_039539705.1). Classification (NCBI taxonomy): domain Bacteria; kingdom Bacillati; phylum Actinomycetota; class Actinomycetes; order Streptosporangiales; family Streptosporangiaceae; genus Nonomuraea; species Nonomuraea rosea. The sequence continues at coordinate 81,802 of NZ_BAABDQ010000025.1, forward strand.
AGGGATCCCCGCGTCATGCCGTCTCCCGCCCCGATCCGGCTGGTTCTCGTGGAGGACCACGTCATGGTCGCGGAGGCCATCGGACTGGTCCTCGGCCAGGCGCCGGACATCGAGGTCGTCGCGCAGTCCAGCACCATCGCCGGCGCCGTGGCCGACACCGGCAAGCACCAGCCCCACGTCGTCGTGCTCGACCGGCGCCTGCCCGACGGCGACGGCATCGCGGCGATCGAGCAGTTCGCCGCCGCCGCGCCGCACGCCAGAGTCCTGGTGCTGACCGGTGAGGCGACCGTGTCCGTGGCGGCCAGGGTGGTGGCCGCCGGGGGCGCAGGGCTGCTGGTGAAGTCGTCGCGGCTGGGCGAGCTGGAATCGGCGGTGCGCGAGGTGGCGGCCGGCGGAGTGGTGTTCGCGCCGGGGCTGCTGCCCGGCGTGCTCGACCGGCTCACCGGCCGGGCGGGCCGCCTGGGCTCCGCGCTGACCGGCCGGGAGCGCGAGACGCTGCTGCTGCTGGCCGAAGGCGCCAGCACGTACGACATCAGCCGGCGTCTCGGCGTGGCCCGCAACACGGCGCGCAACCACGTGCAGCACGTCCTGGAGAAGCTGGGCGCGCGCTCCAAGCTGGAGGCGGTGGCGGTCGCCCGCAGGGAAGGGCTGCTGGATTGACGCAAATGCACTAGGTGGCGTCGCGCAGCCGTACTAGGCGTTGTGAAGCGGTTGCGTCTCGTGACCACCGGTCACCCTCCCCGAAAGTAGATGGATGGGCAGTGAGGAGGCGTGGCCGTACGAGATGGACACCCATTTGCCGGAAGAGATGGGCAGCATCACGGTGGCGCGCCAGATCGCCCGCCGGGCTTTGTCGGAGTCCGGATACCGGGGCCAGCACGAGGACGTCCTGCTGGTGGTGTCGGAGCTGGTGACCAACGCGCTCGTGCACGGCGCGGGCGCCCCCGAGCTGCGCATCAGGGGCGACACCTCCCATCTGCGGATCGAGGTGGGCGACGACGGTGCGGAGCTGCCCGCGCCCCGCGAGCCGGGACCGGCGAACGGCTGGGGGCTGCACGTCGTCAGGCTGCTGTCCACCGGCTGGGGCATAGACTCGGCGGGCGGCGGCAAAGTGGTGTGGTGCGAGCTGGCGGCTCAGCTCACGCCGCTTCAGGCGGGGCCGAAGGAAGCCTGAGTCAGGTTTCGATTCCGCGCCGGGCGTGAAAGGCTGCGGTATGCCCAGGCCTGACCGCCCACCTGAAGATATGACGCTGCTCGTCCAGAGCATTCGCGACTACGCCATCTTCATGCTCGACCCGCGCGGCCACATCGTGAGCTGGAACGCGGGGGCGGAGCGCATCAAGGGGTACACCGCCGACGAGATCATCGGCAGCCACTTCTCCGTCTTCTACCCGCCGGAGGACGCGTCGGCGGGCAAACCGGACAAGGAGCTGGAGATCGCTTCCGCCGCGGGGCGGTGGGAGGAAGAGGGCTGGCGGGTACGCAAGGACGGCACCAGGTTCTGGGCCAGCGTGGTCATCACCGCCCTGTACGACGGCGACGGCGGCCTGTACGGATTCGGCAAGGTGACGCGCGACCTGACCGAGCGGCGCACCCTGGCCAGGGCGCTGGACGAGCGCGGCCTGCTGCTCGCCCACCTGGTCCAGGCCCAGGAGCGGGAGCGCAGGCGGATCGCCTCCGACGTGCACGACGACACGATCCAGGCCATGGTGGCCGTCGGCATGCGGCTGCAGTCACTGGCCGGCCGGCTCCCGGAGGAGCTCGCCGCCGACCTGCGCGGGCTCGACGCCGACGTGGACGCCGCCGTCGGCCGGCTGCGCGACCTCGCCTTCCGGCTGCGCCCGCCGGGAGACGGCCTGGTCGAGGGCCTGAAGGAGTTCCTGGAGCAGTCGAGCACGGACATGACGTACGAGCTCGTGCACGACGACCTGGACGGCGAGCCGCCCGCGGAGACCGCGATCACCGTCTTCCGCATCTGCCAGGAGGCCGTGACGAACGCGCGCAAGCACGCCAGGGCGCGCACCGTCTTCCTGCGGCTGGCCTCACGCGACCACGGCGTGCACGTCCGCGTCCGCGACGACGGCGTCGGCCTGTCGTCCGATGACGCGCAGGCCCGGCGGTACGGGCATTTCGGGCTGCTGGAGATGCGCGAGCGGGCCGAGACGGCGGGCGGCTGGTGGGGGATCAGCGGCGCTCCCGGCGCGGGCACGACGGTGGAGTTCTGGATCCCCGCCGTGCCGCACGCGCAGGCCTGACCGGCGCGCCCGATCACGCGGCCAGGCCCCTCGCGCGGCGGCGGCGCGTGCGCACGTCCACGAGCCGCGGGTGTTCCCTACGAGGAGGTCGCCGGCCACGTCCACGACCTGATCTCCGCGGGGTCCTCGCCGTGGTCCCTGGTGTACGCGCGGGCCCGCAGCCGCTCGTCGCTCATCCGCTGGCGCAGGTGCGCCTGGGTGGCGGCGAGCCCGGGTACGCGGTCGATGACGTCCATGACCAGGTGGTAGCGGTCGATGTCGTTGAGCATGCACATGTCGAACGGCGTCGTGGTGGTCCCCTCCTCCTTGTAGCCGCGTACGTGCAGGTTGGCGTGGTTGTGGCGGCGGTAGGTGAGCTGGTGGATGAGCGACGGGTAGCCGTGGAAGTTGAAGATGACCGGCCTGCCGGTGGTGAACAGGGTGTCGAACTCGGCGTCGGACATGCCGTGGGGGTGCTCCGACGGCGTCTGGAGCCGCATCAGGTCCACGACGTTGATCACCCGGATCCTGAGATCGGGCAGGTGCTCGCGCAGCAGCGCGGCGGCGGCCAGCGTCTCCAGGGTCGGCACGTCGCCCGCGCAGGCCAGCACCACGTCGGGCTCGCTGCCGGCGTCGGTGGAGGCCCAGGGCAGGATGCCCAGGCCGCGGGTGCAGTGCGCGATGGCCTCGTCCATGGTGAACAGGTCGAGCACCGGCTGCTTGCCCGCCACGATCACGTTGACGTAGTCCCGGGAGCGCAGGCAGTGGTCGCCGACCGACAGCAGCGTGTTGGCGTCCGGCGGCAGGTAGACCCGCACCACGGACGCCTTCTTGTTGATCACCACGTCCAGGAAACCCGGGTCCTGGTGGCTGAACCCGTTGTGGTCCTGCCGCCACACGTGCGACGACAGCAGGTACGTCAGCGACGCCACCGGCCGCCGCCACGGGATCTTCTGCGACGACTCCAGCCATTTGGCGTGCTGGTTGAACATGGCGTCAATAATGTGGATGAACGCCTCGTAGCAGTTGAAGAGCCCATGGCGGCCGGTCAGCAGATAGCCCTCCAGCCAGCCCTGGCACAGGTGCTCGCTCAGCACCTCCATCACCCGGCCGCCGGGGGCCAGGTTCTCGTCCGTGGGCAGGGTCTCGGCGTCCCAGGCCCGGTCGGTGACCTCGAACACCTCCGACAGCCGGTTCGACGCGGTCTCGTCCGGGCCGAGCAGCCGGAACGTGCGGGGATTGGCGGCGATCACGTCGCGCAGGAACCCGCCGAGGACCCGGGTGGGCTCGGTCGACTGGACGGCGGGCGACTTGACCTCGACCGCGAGCCTGCGGAAGTCGGGCAGCCGCAGCGGGGTCAGCAGCTCGCCGCCGTTGGCGTGCGGGTTCGCGCTCATCCTGCGCGCGCCGCCCGGCACGGTGTCCAGGAGCTCGCGGACCGGCCGGCCGGCCCCGTCGAACAGCTCCTCCGGGCGGTAGGAGCGCATCCATTCCTCGAGCATGGCGAGGTGGCTGGGGTTGTCGCGGACATTGGCCAGCGGCACCTGGTGCGCCCGCCAGGTGCCCTCGACCGGCTTGCCGTCCACCTCGCGCGGCCCGGTCCAGCCCTTCGGGGTGCGCAGGATGATCATGGGGAGCCGGCTGGCGCCGCCCGCCTTGTAGGCGGCCATCTCGTCGAACGCGGTGTCCAGGGTGCCGGCCATCTCCTCGTGCGAGGGGCCGACGATGTGGGGGCGGTAGCCGTACCCCTCCATGAGCTTGACCAGCTCCTGCTCGGGGATGCGGGCGAGCACCGTCGGGTTGGCGATCTTGTAGCCGTTCAGATGGAGGATGGGCAGCACGATGCCGTCGCCGCGGCGGTCGAGGAACTTGTTGGCGTGCCAGCTCGCGGCGAGCGGGCCGGTCTCGGCCTCGCCGTCGCCGATGACGCAGGCCACGACCAGGTCCGGGTTGTCGAACGCGGCCCCGTACGCGTGCGCGAGCGAGTAGCCCAGCTCGCCGCCCTCGTGGATCGAGCCGGGCGTCTCCGGCGCGACGTGGCTGGGGATGCCGCCGGGGAAGGAGAACTGGCGGAACAGCCGCCGCATGCCCTCGGCGTCCTGCGAGACGTCGGGATAGCGCTCCGCGTACGAGCCCTCCAGCCAGGCGTGCGCCACGGCGGCGGGACCGCCGTGACCGGGACCGGCGATGTAGATCATGTCCTGGTCCCGCTCGCGGATCACCCGGTTGAGGTGGGCGAAGCAGAAGTTGAGCCCGGGGGTGGTGCCCCAGTGGCCGAGCAGGCGCGGCTTGATGTGCTCGGGTCGCAGCGGCTCGGTGAGCAGCGGATTGTCCAGCAGGTAGATCTGCCCGACGGACAGATAGTTCGCCGCCCGCCAGTACGCGTCTATGTGGTCCATGCCTGTGCTGATTCCTCCACAGAACGTGCTGAATCCCAAATGCCCCGATAAGGTGCCGGGCATGGAATTGCGGAGTTCGCGCTGGTACTCGGGAAACGACCGGAACTCCTACATCCATCGGGCGTGGATGCGGCGCGGGCTGCCGCGCGAGGCGTTCGAGGGCGGCAAGCCGCACATCGCGATCGCCAACACCGCATCCGACCTCACCCCCTGCAACTCCCACCTGAACGAGGTGGCCCAGAGCGTCATGAACGGCGTCTGGGAGGCCGGCGGCGTGCCGCTCAACCTGCCCGTCGTGTCGCTGGGTGAGACGAACGTCCGCCCGACCGCCATGCTCTGGCGCAACCTGGCCGCCATGGCGACCGAGGAGATGCTGCGCGCCAACCCCATCGACGGCGTGGTGCTGCTCGGCGGCTGCGACAAGACCATCCCCGCGCTGCTCATGGCGGCCTCCTCGGTGGACCTGCCCGCCGTCGTGGTGCCCGGAGGGCCCATGCTGACCGGGCATTTCCGCGGGGCGCCGCTCGGCTGCGGCACCGACGTCTGGCGGCTCAGCGAGGAGGTACGCGCCGGCACGCTCTCCCGCGAGGCGTTCCTCCGGTCGGAGTCGTCCATGATCCGCAGCCGCGGCCACTGCAACACGATGGGCACCGCCTCCACCATGGCCTGCATGGCCGAGGCGCTCGGCATGACGCTGCCCGGCATCGCCGGCACCCCCGCCCCCGACAGCCGCCTGCTCGAAGGCTCCCACGAGACCGGCCGCCTGGCCGTGGACCTGGTCCGGCAGGGCCGCCGGCCGAGCAGCGTGATGACCAGGGGATCGTTCCTCAACGCCATCGTCACCCTGGCCGCCGTCGGCGGCTCCACCAACGCCGTCGTCCACCTGCTCGCCATCGCCGGCCGCCTCGGCGTGGACCTGAGCCTGGACGACTTCGACCGCACCGGCGCGGGCGTGCCGCTGCTCGTCGACCTCCAGCCGGCCGGGCGGCACCTCATGGACGACCTGTTCAGGGCGGGCGGCCTGGCCGCCGTGCTCAAGGAGGTCGAGGACCTGCTCGACCCCGGGGCGATCACCGTCACGGGACGGCCGCTGGTCGAGCACCTCGACGGGGCCGGGATCTGGGACGAGAACGTCATCAGGCGGCGCTCCGACCCGCTGCTGCCGGACGCGGGCATCGCGGTCCTGCGCGGCAACCTCGCACCGGACGGCGCGGTCATCAAGCCCGCCGCCGCCTCGCCCGAGCTGCTGCGGCACCGCGGCAGGGCGGTCGTCTTCGACAGCGTCGAGGACGTCTACGCCCGCCTCGACTCCCCGGACCTGGACGTGGACGAGACGTCGGTGCTGGTGCTGCGCGGCTGCGGGCCCAAGGGGTATCCGGGCATGCCGGAGGTCGGCAACCTGCCGCTGCCGGAGAAGCTGCTGGCCAAGGGCGTACGCGACATGGTGCGCATCAGCGACGCGCGCATGAGCGGCACCGCGTACGGGACCGTCGTCCTGCACACCGCGCCCGAGGCGGCGGCCGGCGGGCCGCTGGCGCGGGTGCGCACCGGCGACCCGATCGTGCTCGACGTGGCCGCCCGCCGCCTCGACGTGGACGTCCCCGACGCCGAGCTGGCCGCCAGAGAGCCCGTCATGATCGGGCACGCCCGGCCGGCCCGCGGCTGGGAACGCCTGTACGTCGAGCACGTCACCCAGGCCGATCGCGGCGCGGACCTCGACTTCCTGGCCGGTTCCGGCGGCGACCACGTGGGCCGGGAATCCCACTGAAGGTTTCACCGAGGTGCTAAAGAGTCGGCTCCGCCATGCGCGGAATCAACCGCGCGGGGTACGGGGTTACGGGACGATGAGATCGGCTTGATCGGTTTGGCGATCCGAGGAGGAAAAGCGTGAGCGGCGACATCAGCCAGAGCCAGGAGTGGGCGGCCCTGGACAAGCACCACGAGGAGCTGACCGGCCGGCAGTTGCGCGAGCTGTTCGCGGACGACCCCGGCAGGGCCACCCGCATGGCGGTGACCGCCGGCGACCTCTACCTCGACTACTCCAAGCATCGCGCCACGCAGGAGACCTTCGACCTGTTGCTGGCCCTGGCCGAGCGGGCCGGGCTGCGCGACAGGATCACCGCCATGTTCGGCGGCGAGCACATCAACGTCAGCGAGGACCGCGCGGTCCTGCACGTGGCGCTGCGCCTGCCCGAGGGCGCCGAGCTCGTCGTGGACGGGCAGGACGTCGCGGGCGACGTGCACGCGGTGCTCGCCAAGATGAGCGCCTTCGCCGGCCGGGTCAGGTCCAAGGAGTGGCGGGGCGCCACCGGCCTGCCCATCGAGACCGTCGTCAACATCGGCATCGGCGGCTCCGACCTGGGCCCCGCCATGGCCTACGAAGCGCTGCGCGACTACGCCGACGCGGGCATCGCGGCCAGGTTCGTCTCCAACATCGACCCGGCCGACATCACCGGCAACCTCGCCGGGCTCGACCCCGCGACCACGCTGTTCGTGGTCAGCTCCAAGACCTTCACCACGCTCGAGACCCTCACCAACGCCAGGGTCGCGCGCCGCTGGCTGGTCGAGGCGCTGGGCGAGGAGGCGGTGTCCAAGCACTTCGTGGCCGTCTCCACCAACGCCGCGAAGGTCGCCGAGTTCGGCATCGACACCGACAACATGTTCGGCTTCTGGGACTGGGTCGGCGGCCGCTACTCCTACGACGGCGCCATCGGCCTGTCCCTGATGATCGCCATCGGGCCCGAGCGGTTCCGCGAGATGCTGGCCGGCTTCCACACCATCGACGAGCACTTCCGCACGGCCCCGTTCGAGGCCAACATGCCGGTGCTGATGGCCCTGCTCGGGATCTGGTACAACGACTTCTTCGGCGCGGAGACCCGCGCGATCCTGCCCTACAGCCAGCGGCTGCACCGCTTCCCCGCCTACCTGCAGCAGCTCACGATGGAGTCCAACGGCAAGTCCGTGCGCGCCGACGGCAGCCCCGTCCTGGCCGACACCGGCGAGATCTTCTGGGGCGAGCCGGGCACCAACGGCCAGCACGCCTTCTACCAGCTCCTGCACCAGGGCACCCGGCTGGTGCCGGCCGACTTCATTGGCTTCGCCGAGCCTTTCGAAGACCGCGAGGGCATGCACGACCAGCTCACCGCCAACCTGCTCGCGCAGACCTCGGCGCTGGCGTTCGGCAAGACCGCCGAGGAGATCGCGGCCGAGGGCACCCCGCCGGACATCGTGCCGCACAAGGTGATGCCGGGAAACCGGCCCACCTCGACCATCCTCGCGCCCAAGCTGACCCCCGGCACGCTCGGCCAGCTCGTCGCCCTCTACGAGCACATCGTGTTCGTCGAAGGCACGATCTGGGGCGTCGACTCCTTCGACCAGTGGGGCGTCGAGCTGGGCAAGAAGATGGCCCTCGACGTGGCGCCCGCGCTCACCTCCGAGGAGCCGCCCGAGACCTTCCCCGACCCGTCCACCGAGCAGCTCGTACGCAGATACCGCGAGCTGCGCGGAAGGCGCGTCTGACATGGGGCACGCGGGTGCGCTCGTCCTGTTCGGCGTCACCGGGGACCTCGCGCGCAAGATGCTCCTGCCCGCCCTCTACCACCTGACCGCCGAGAGCCGGCTCGACCTGCCGATCATCGGCGTGGCCAAGACCGATCTGGACCTCGACGGGCTGCGCGAGCACGCCCGCGAGGCGTGCGGCGGCGTCCACGACGCGGCGTTCGAGAAGCTGGCGGGCAACCTGCGGCTGGTCACCGGCGACTACCGCGACCCCGAGACGTTCGCCAAGATCCGCGAAGAGGTGGCCGGCAAGGGCTTCCTCGTCCACTACCTCGCGGTGCCGCCGTCGCTGTTCGCCTCCGTCGCCGAAGGGCTGGCGGGGGCGGGCCTCCACCACGAGGCCAGGCTCGTCGTGGAGAAGCCGTTCGGGCACGACCTCGACTCGGCCCGCAAGCTCAACGACGAGCTGCTGAAATACTTCGACGAGGACCACCTGCGGCGGGTCGACCACTTCCTGGGCAAGGAGCCGGTCGAGGACCTCATGGTGTTCCGGTTCGCCAACATGCTGCTGGAGCCCATCTGGAACCGCAACTACATCCGCAGCGTCCAGATCACCATGGCCGAAGACTTCGACGTGCGCGACCGGGGCGGCTTCTACGACGCCAACGGCACCATCCGCGACGTGGTCCAGAACCACCTGCTGCAGCTCCTGGCCATCCTCGCCATGGACCCGCCGCCGTCCACCGACGCCCGCGCCCAGCTCGACGAGAAGTGGCGGGTGCTGCGGGCGGTGCAGGCCATCGAGCCGGGTGACGTCGTACGCGGCCAGTACGACGGCTACCTCGACACCGACGGCGTCCGCGAGGGCTCCACGACCGAGACCTTCGTCGCCCTGCGCGCCCACATCGACAACTGGCGATGGGCCGGCGTGCCGTGGTGCATCCGCTCCGGCAAGGCGCTGCCCACCACCGACCTGGAGATCGTCGCCGAGCTGCGCAGGCCGCCGGTGACCATGTTCCACGGCGGCGACTCCCCGCCCGGCCCCAACCTCGTCAGGTTCCGGCTCCAGCCGGACGCCGGGGTGACGTTCGACGTGCTGGCCAAGGAGCCGGGCAAGCAGCACACCAGGCCGGTGCCGGTGAGCGTCGACTTCACCAAGGTGCTCGGCCCGATGGAGGCCGCCTACGAGCGCATCCTGGCCGACGCGATCAGCGGTGATCCGCGCAGGTTCGCCAGGTTCGACCTGGTGGAGGAGTCGTGGCGGATCGTCCACCGGGTGCTCGACCTGCCGGACCGGCCGCTCCCGTACGCGAAGGGGTCCTGGGGCCCCGAGCCGGCCGCGAAGGTCGCGCCGGGCGGGTGGCACGAGATCTCGACCACGTTCGACTGAGCGGGCGGTGGTGCGGCGGGCGATCGGGGACGACGATGGGGCCATGGACATCACCGAACTGATGGAAAAGGCCAAGGACGCCGCGACGGTCAAGCGCGTCTTCGGCGAGCCGATCCAGCACGGAGACGTCATCGTCATCCCCGTCGCCAGGATCGCCCAGGGAGGCGGCGGCGGCCAGGGCTCGGGACACGACGAGAAGGGGGAGGAAGCGGGCGGCAGCGGGGGCGGCTTCGGCTTCGCGGCCACGCCCGCGGGGGTGTACGTCATCAAGGACGGGGACGCGCAGTGGCGGCCCGCCCTTGACGTCAACCGCCTCATCCTCGGCGGCCAGTTCGTCACCGTGGTGCTGCTGCTGACCTTGCGCGCCATCTTCAAGCGGCGCCGCCGCAAGCGCTGACACCCCTAGTCCGCCCTGCGTGTCGGCCCCTGCGTGTCGGCCCTGCGTGTCGGGCCCTGCGTGTCGGGCCCTGCGTGTCGGGCCCTGCGCGTTCGCCTGCGTGTCGGCCCTGCGCCGAGACCCTGCGCGGCCGCATCCTCCGGGCGCCTGTCCTTCGTGAGCCTCCCCTTCGAGAGCCCGGTCCCGCACGAGCCCCCGGCGTGGCGTGTCCTGCGTGTGCCCGCTCGGTGTGAGCGCGTCTTGCGCGGGCACGTCGGCGGGCGCGCGGGGCGGTGGCCGGCCGTGATGAGGGGACACACGGCCCGGCCGGAGTGGGTGGCGTGCCGGGGACACGACCCTTGATCGCCGCAAGGAAGGGGTCACCCTCAGGCCCCCTAAGCTGGGCGTTATGACCTCTATGGCGGAAGTTGTGGCGTTTGGTGGAGTGGTGCTGCTCGGGGCGATGTCCCCCGGCCCGGACTTCGCGGTCGTCGTACGCCGCTCCGCCGTCTCCGGCCGCGGGTACGGCATGGCCGCCGCAGCGGGGATCGCCGTGGGGGTGTTCGTCTGGGTGGTGGCCGCCGCCACCGGCATCGCGGCGTTGCTGGCCGCCTCCGCGACGGCCTTCACCGTGGTCAAGGTCGTCGGCGCGGCCTACCTGCTCTACCTCGGGGCCAAGGCGCTGCGCTCCGCCCTGCGCAAGGGCGGAGCGCTGGAGCTCGACCTGCCCGACCCGGCGCGGCGAAGCTCGTGGGCGGCCTTCGCGGAAGGGCTGCTCACCAACGTGCTCAACCCCAAGGCGGCGCTGTTCTTCGTGGCCCTCGTGCCCCAGTTCGTCAGCTCGGGCGCGTCGGTGCGGGACACGCTGCTGCTGTCGCTGATCGCGCTGGCGGGGACGGTGGCGTGGTTCCTGGTGGTGGCCAACATCGTGGGCACGCTGCGCAAGGTGTTCGCCAGGCCCGCCGTCCGCCGGACCGTGGACGGCCTGACCGGCGTCGCCCTCATCGGCCTCGGCGTCAAGCTGGCTACGTCCAGCCGCCCGTGACGGCGGGATCCCGGGGACTAGCGCGAGAACGGCCGGCCAAGGAGATCCGCCGCCGCACCGGCGTCTTCCCCAGATGAGGCGCGCCGGGACGCCAGGAGACCGCGATCTCGAGCAGGTGGCGCAGGCCGAAGGTGATGGTGGCGGCTCTCGCCCCCCGGGACGTTTGGGAGATCGCGACTCCGTGTAAGTGGCGCAGGCCGAAGGTGATGGCGGCGGCTCTCGTCCCCGGGAGGCTAGGAGATCGCGACCCCGAGGAGGTGGCCCAGGCCGAAGGTGACGGCGGCGGCGCCCACACCCAGGACAAGTTGCCGCAGCCCGCCCAGCCACCACGGGCGGGCGGTCATCCGCGCCACCACCGCTCCGAACCCGAACAGCGCCAGCACGCTCAGCACCAGAGCCAGCGTCAGCCCCGACGCCCCGAACAGGAACGGCGCCAGCGGCACCAGTGCGCCGGTCGCGAACGCGCCGAACGACGAGACCGCGGCCAGGCGGGGCGAGGGCAGGTCGTCGGGGTCGACGCCCAGCTCCTCGCGTACGTGCACGCGCAACGCCTGCTCCGGATCGGCCGACAGCCCCTCCGCCACCTGGCGGGCCAGGTCCGCGTCGAGGCCCCGCGCCTGGTAGAGCGCGGCCAGCTCGGCCTGCTCGCCTGCGGGGTTGCGGGCCAGCTCGCGCCGCTCCACCGCGATCTCGGCCCGCATCAGCTCGGTCTGGGACTTCACCGACGTGTACTCGCCGGCGGCCATCGAGCACGCGCCGGCGATCAGGCCCGCGAAGCCCGCGAGCGCCGCGCCCCGGCCGGCTCCGGCCGCTCCGACCACTCCGGCGATCAGCGCGAAATTGGACACGAGCCCATCCATCGCCCCGAACACCGCCGGCCGCAGCCAGCCACCGGTCACGTCCCGGTGGCTGTGATGCTTCTCGGGCGAGTACGGCCTGACGAGCTCGATGGTCATGAAATTTCCTCCACGTGCTAACGACTCGGTAGGAAATGTAGGCATATTTCCCAAGATCCGCAACGAAGGGGAGGCTTTCCTGACCTGCGAAGAAGCGCGTGAACGGCCGTTCCCGCCACACGAGAAACGCCTCCTATGGCGAATGCCACAGGAGGCGCCGGCCGTCCGGTCGTGGTGCCGGGGTACGAGTGGTTCTGGTGCGCCTGGTGCCGGTCAGGCGTGTGCGGGGGTCGCGTTGATGGAGGCGTCCGTCCGCGGCCCGCGGATCAAGGCTTCGCAGTCGGCGATCGTGTCCTCCAGCAGCTTGCGCAGCAGCGTGTCCGGATCGGGGATGCACGCCTGTACGATGCCGACCACCGAGAGCTGCACCGCGTTCGGGGCGGCGTACCGGCGGAAGCCCTTTTCGGTGATCCGGGCCGCGCGGCTGAAGCGCCTGGCCTGTTCGGCCGCGTGCGGGACCTCGGCCATCGCCCGCCGGCTGGCCTCGCTGAGCCGCCCGGACGGGGCGCCGTCGAGCCTGGCCAGCATCTCCTCCGCCGCCAGCACCGACACCGCGAGCGCGAGCTGGCGTTCGGCCGCGGCCACCGGCAGCGCCGTCGTGGCGCAGCGCAGCGCGATCCGCGCGTCCACGCGCAGGTCGTCGCTGGACAGGTCGATGATGGACGGTACGAGCCCGACCAGCTTGGCCCGGCTCTGGTCGCTGGTGTTGTCGTTGACCAGGCGGGCGAGTGCGGCCAGCAGCGGATGCGTGCAGGCCGGATGATCGCTCCACCGCTCCCCGGCTAGGTAGGAGGCCAGTTCCATGAAACAGGCACCGCGTTTGGGATTGCGATGTCTGCCGCGGGACAGGACCGGCATGTGATCAAGGTGATTGTCCACGGGTGCTCCACTGCTCCACGCGATCGCCGTCTAACCAGTCTGCGCCGTCGTGCGCGCCAACGCCAGTGATGGGGCGTCATCATGGTTATGTTCCCCATGCGTGCCCATACGAACAGCCATGGCCGTACAAACCCGGCATGGTTGTGCGGCGCGGGCCGAGAACGCAGAGGACGGCTACGGGCGGACGAACGATCGGCTGAGGACGGCCACGTGACGTACGAACGATCGGTTGAAGATCGCTACGTGCGGACGAAGACGGCCACCGTGCGGGCCGGGACGGTCAGGGTGCCGGTGGCGGGTTCGAACGCCGACCCGCGCACGATCGGGTCGCCCGACCCCGCCTGTACGGGATGCAGCGCCACCGCCCGCCCCGCCAGCGACTCCATCACCTGCGCCTGCGTGTACGGCGTGGCGTTGAAGACGACGGTCACCGACCCCCAGCGCGCGTCGAGGCCCGTGGTGTCCACGTGCATGGCGATCACCCCCTCGGCCGAGGCGGGGAACGACAGCCGCTCCAGCACCTCGGCCGCCGACCCCAGCGCGAACGCCGGCGTCGAGGACCTGATCCGCAGCAGGTCCCCGAAGAGGCCCCGGGCCGCGTTGATCGCCGGGCAGTCCGGCCGCAGGCTCGCGTCCGCCAGCAGCGGCCCGGCGTACGGCCACCTGGCCTCGTTGCCGGCCTTGGGCGGCAGGCCCGCGCCGAACCCGTTGCCCGCCGCGCAGTCCCACAGCAGCCGGTTGAACCAGTCGCCGGAGTCGTAGGAGTTGCGGTCGAAGGACTTCGAGCGCAGCCGCTCGCTGCCCGCGTGCACGAACGCCACGCCCTGCGACAGCAGCACCGTGGCCAGCGACAACGCCTGCATGCGCACCCGGTCCGCCATGGACGTCGCCGGCGCCAGCTTGTAGGCCAGCGCGTCGAACAGCGTCTCGTTGTCGTGCGCGTCCACATACGTGACGACCTCGCCGGGCGCGGCGGTGTAGCCGGCGGGCGAGCCGTTGTAGTCGATCTCCGAGCCCTTCCTCCCGGACGGCAGCACGTAGTCGCGCAGGTTGCCGGTCAGCCCGAGCCTGATCAGGTCGCTGTACCCGGCCAGCCGGGCGCGCTGCTGCTCGGGCGAGCCGTTGGCGGGGGAGCCGTTGGGCGCGCCCGCCAGCCCGGAGCCGAAGCCCTGCACCCGCGGATCCGGGTCGAACGGGCCACCGCCGCGCACCGCGTCCCGCAGCCGGTCGCTGAACGTGCCGATGCCGGTCCCCGCCAGGTTCGCCTGCGTGGCCTGCTCGAACCTGGCGTTCCCGGCCACCTCCCCGAAGTTCCAGCCCTCGCCGTACAGGATGATCGAGGTGCCGTCCACGCCGTCCTCGGCGAGGGTCAGCGCGTCCAGGGCGTGGCGGACGGCGAGGAGGTTCGCCTTGGGATGGTGGCCCATGAGGTCGAAGCGGAAGCCGTCGATCTTGTACTGCCGTGCCCAGGTGACGACCGAGTCGACGATCAGCTTGCCCATCATGGTGTGCTCGGGGGCGGTGTTGGCGCAGCAGGTGGAGGTGGCCACGGTGCCGTCGTCGAGCAGCCGGTGGTAGTAGCCGGGCACGATGGGGTCGAGCACGCCGGTGGAGTGCGTGTGGTTGTAGACCACGTCCATCACCACGCGCAGCCCGGCCCGGCCGAGCGCGGCGACCATGCCGCGAAACTCCTTGATCCGGTCGTCCGGCCCGGTCGCGTACGAGCCTTCGGGCACCGTGTAGTGCAGCGGGTCGTAGCCCCAGTTGAAGGAGTCCGTGGCGGCCGTCGCCAGCACGTGCTCCTGCTGCAGGCCGGAGTCGGCGGGCAGGGCGGCCAGGTCGCCGGCCGGTTCGGTCCTGTCCGCCCGGCGCTCGGGGACCGTGGCGAAGTCGAACACCGGCAGCAGGTGCACGTGCGTCAGCCCGTCCGCGGCGAGCGCGCGCAGCTCCCGCATCCCGTCGGGGTCAGGCCCGGTGCCGGGGGCCGTGCAGAAGGCGGCGTACGTGCCGCGCAGCTCTTCCGGCACGCTCGCGTCTGAAGCGGAGAAGTCGCGTACGTGCAGCTCATAGATGCACGCCTGATGCTGCGGGACGGCCGCCGGCTTGGCCAGGCCGTCCCAGCCGGGCGGCTTGAGCGCCGCGTCGTCCAGGCTCACCAGCCTGCTGCGCACCCCGTCCGCGGTCACGTCCAGGCTGTACGGGTCGGTGACCTCGTTTGTGACGATCGCCCCGGCCTGGGGGGAGTAGACGGTGACGAGGTAGGTGTATTCGCGGCCCAGCCACTCCGGCGCGCCCTGGACGGACCAGACGCCGGTCTCGTCGTCGCGGCGCATCGCGTGCACCTCGGGCCCGGCCGCGCCGTCGTCGTACAGGGCCAGTTCGACCTTGTGCGCCGTCGGCGCCCACAGCGACAGCGTGGGGGCCGGATGCCCGTACGGGCCGAGCACGGCGGTGGCGGCCCCGGCGTACAGGTCGTCGAGCACCCCGGGGATCTGCACCCCCGTCGCCGCCAGCAGCACTCCGTCGGCGGTCCGCTCCACGGCCACCACCTGACCGCGCAGCGCCTCCCGCACGAGGCCGGCGTCGCGCGGATCCACCCGCAGCGCCGTCCAGGCCGCCAGGTGCGGCCACGCGCGCCGCTGCTCATCGCTCAGCGCCCCCGCCGCCAGCCGGATGATCCGCAGGTCGCCGGTCAGGTACCCCTTCTCGCAGGCGATCCCGCCCACGGCGCTGAAGGCGAGGGAGTGCGCCAGGGACGGGTCCACCCGCCAGGCGACCGTGTCGCGGTCGAGCCAGACGGCCCGGGCCCTGGTCAGGTCGGCGTCCGCGCCCATGGCGGACGGCTGCGGCAGCAGCAGGGCCTGGGTGGCGCCCAGCCGCCAGATCTCGTGGCCCGCCCGCGCCACGTCCAGTGTCTGGTCCTCCGGCAGGTCCTTGTCGTCGCCGTCGTGGATGACGTACCTCAGGCTCTTCGCCCCCTCGGCGAGTGGCACCCTGAACACGGCCCCGAAGCCGTCGGTGCCCACCGGCCGCAGGGGAGAGGCCCAGTCCGTCGGCTCGGCCGCGCCGCCCCACACGTGCAGTCCCCAGCGGTCATGGTTCCCGTCCGGGCGGCGGTAATGCAGGACGACCGCGTTCTCGGCCGCGGCCCTGGTCGCGTGGACCGCCGCGAAGCCCGAGCTCACGTACGCCTCGGGCTGCACGGCCGGGGTGAACCGCTGGTCGCGGCCGGGGTCCTTCTCGTCGCCGCGATGGATGACGAAGCTCAGCGAGTCCGCGGCGTTGCGCAGCGGCACGTTCCAGTAGGCGCCGAAGCCGTCGGCGCCGTCCGGCGGGCGCGGGCTCGTCCAGCCGGTCGCCGCGCCGCCGGCGAGCGCGCCGCCCCACACGTGCAGACCCCATCCGTCGTACGCCCCGTCGGGCCGGTGGTAGTGGACCGTGGCCGTGCCCTCGGCGGCGGCCCGCGACGTGAACGTGTCCGTCTTGCCTCCGGCCAGCCAGATCTCGCCGTTCCGCGCCGGATCGACCAGGTGGTCGCCGCCGTCCTTCTCGTTCCCCTTGTGCGCCAGCACGCCGGCGACGACGGCTCCCGGCTTGAGCCTGATCCAGGCGAACCCGCCGTACGCGTCCCGGCCCTGTGGCTCCAGCGGCGCGCTCCACTCTGTGGGGCTCTCGACGTCGCCCCACACGTGCAGGCCCCAGCCGCGGGGGTCGGCCCGCCGGTCGTGCACGACCAGCCAGTCGCGCCGGATCGCCGCCGGCTCCGGGGCTTCGTGCCCTGCCGAGTTCTCCACTTCTGCCTTGTACGCGATTTTCGTCCCGGCGGCCAGCCCCACGGCAGTACTCGATCTTTGCAAGATATTTCAGAAACCAGGCCGTCTAAATGTAACGACTTGCAGAAGCCTGCCGTCCCCATCTACCCGAGCGCGTCTCCTCGGCGTAACGTCCGGCTTACTCCGACCTCCGGTGAACTGTGAGGAGATGGACATGCGACGACTTTTACCGGCCGCAGCGGTCGTTGCGGCGCTCACCCTGGCGACCTCGGCCTGTGGCGGCGGTGACGGCGGCACGGCCGCGTCGGCGCCTCCCGCCTCCGATCCGTCGAAGATCACCGGCGAGGTGACGTGGTGGGACACGACCCGTCCGGACAGCGAGGGGCCGACGTTCCAGGCATTGATCAAGCAGTTCGAGACGGCGTACCCGGGCATCAAGGTCAAATACGTGAACGTGCCCTCCGACCAGGCGCAGAACCAGTTCCAGACGGCGGCGCAGGCCGGGTCGGGAGCGCCGGACGTGATCCGGTCGGAGGTGGCGTGGACCTCGCAGTTCGCGTCGCTGGGTTACCTGCAGCCCTTGGACGGGACACGGGCGGTGGACCGGCAGGAGGACTTCCTGGCGGGCCCCTTGAGCAGCACGAAGTTCGGCGGCAAGACCTATGCGGTGCCTCAGGTGACCGACACGCTGGCGCTGATCTACAACAAGCGGCTGCTGAAGGAGGCCGGTCACGACGAGGCGCCGAAGACGGTCGAGGAGCTGAAGCAGACGGCGCTGGACGTGAAGGCGAAGACGGGGGCGGCCGGGCTGGCGCTGAACGTGGACTCGTACTTCCTGCTGCCCTTCATGTACGGCGAGGGCGGCGACCTCCTGGACGTGGCGAACAAGAAGATCGTGGTGAACTCCCCGGCCAACGTGAAGGCGATGCAGACGGTCACGGACCTGATCGGCTCGGGCGCGGCCCCCAAGCCGGCGACGACGGAGAGCTACGCCAACGCCATGACGGCCCTGAAAGAGGGCAAGGCGGCGATGATCTACAACGGGCCGTGGGCGCTGTCGGAGATCTACCAGGGCAAGGAGTTCAAGGACAAGGCGAACCTGGGCATCGCGCCCGTCCCGGCCGGCTCGGTGAAGGCCGCGGCCCCGACCGGCGGCTGGAACCTGGCCATCTACGCCGGCTCGAAGAACATCCCGGCCGCGTACGAGTTCGTCCGCTTCATGACCACCGTCGAAGCCCAGGCCAAGATCGCCAAGGAGATCAGCCTGCTGCCGACCCGCACGTCGGCCTACGCCAATCCGGACGTGCAGGGCAACGCGGACGTCGCGGTGTTCAAGCCCATCATGGACACGGCGGTGCCCCGGCCGTGGATCCCCGAGGGCGGGCAGCTCTTCCAGCCGCTGCTGGAGGGCTACCAGTCGCTCGTCGGCGGCAAGGCCGCCCCCGCGGACATGCTCGTGAAGGTCGATGAGCAGTACCGCGGGATCATGAAGGACTGGAGCTGACCGGTGGCGGTCTCCACCGGCTCCACCGGGGCGCGGGCCGCGGGCGAGTCCGCCCGCGGCCGGAGCCGCCGCCACGACCGGCCAGGACGGTTGCGGCGGTCGGCGTCCAGGCACTGGTACGCGTGGGTGATGATCGCGCCCGTCGTGGTCGTGATGCTGGTGCTGATCGGCTGGCCGCTGGCGCGCGGGGTGTACCTGTCGCTGACGGACGCGAACGAGGCGAACATCGGCAGGACCATCGGCGTCAACGTCGTCCCGGCCAGTTACGAGTTCGTCGGCCTGGACAACTACCTCCAGATCCTGACCAGCAGCCTGTTCTGGGACAAGCTGGTGTGGACGGTGATCTGGACGGTCGTCTGCGTGGCCGCGCACTACGGGATCGGGCTGGGCCTGGCCGTGATGCTGAACCGCAAGCTACGGCTGCGCTCCCTCTACCGGGTGCTGCTGATCCTGCCGTGGGCGGTGCCGGCGTTCGTGGCCGCGTTCATCTGGCGCTACCTGTACAACAGCGACTACGGCGTGATCAACGGCTTCCTCAAGGTCGCCGGGCTCGACGGCGTCGGCTGGCTGGACGAGCCGCTCACGGCCAAGATCGCGGTGATCGTGGTGAACGTCTGGCTCGGGGTGCCGTTCATGATGGTCGCCCTGCTCGGCGGCCTGCAGTCGATCCCCGCCGAGCTGTACGAGGCCGCCGAGGTGGACGGCGCGTCACCCTGGCAGCGCTTCAAGGCGATCACGCTGCCGGGGCTGCGCCAGGTGTCGAGCACGGTGGTGCTGCTGGGCACGATCTGGACGTTCAACATGTTCCCCATCATTTTCCTGATCACCAGGGGCGGCCCTGGCAGCGAGACCGAGATCCTGGTCACCTACGCCTTCCGTGAGGCGTTCACCGGGATCCGCAACTACTCGGGCTCGGCCGCCTGGGGCGTGATCATTCTGCTGATGCTGGTGGTCCTCGCGGTCGGCTACCGGCGTACCCTGCGCAGTCAAGGAGATCCCTGGTGACCCCCACGGCCCGGCGGCGCGGCGAGCGCGGCCCACTGGCCTCCGTAGGACTGCACGCCGGACTGCTGCTGGCGGTGGCCATTTCGCTGTTCCCGATCGTCTGGCTGGTGCTGACCTCGCTCAAGCCGCGCGACGGCTGGCTGTCGGCCGAGCTGACCTTCTTCGACCAGCCGTCGCTGGACAACTACGCCCGGGTGCTGAGCGCCACCGCGTTCCCCCGATGGCTGCTCAACAGCCTGCTGGCGGCCGGGCTGACCATGGTGCTGGGCGTGTTCCTGGCCGCCACCACCGGGTACGCGGTCTCCCGGTTCCGCTTTCCCGGGCATCGGGGGGTGATGTGGCTGCTGCTGATCACCCAGATGTTCCCGGTGGCCATCCTGATCGTGCCGCTGTACAACCTGATGGCCGGCCTGGGCCTGCTCAACCAGATCCCGGGCCTGGTGATCGCGTACATGACGATCGCGGTGCCGTTCTGCGCGTGGATGATGAAGAGCTACTTCGACACCGTCCCGATCGAGATCGACCAGGCCGGGATGGTCGACGGGCTGACCCCGTTCGGCACCTTCTGGCGGGTGGTGCTGCCGCTGGCCAGGCCGGGGATCGCGGTGACCGCGTTCTACTGCTTCATGACGGCGTGGGGCGAGGTCGGGTACGCCACCGTGTTCATGACCGGCGACGAGCAGCGCACGCTGGGCGCGGGGCTGCAGCAGTTCATCGGCCAGCACTGGTCCGACTGGGGGCTGATGACCGCGTCCGCGGTGCTCATCGCCATCCCGGCGGGCGCGGTGTTCCTGCTGGTCCAGCGGCACCTCGTCACCGGGCTCACGGCCGGCGCCACGAAGGCGTAGGCCCCCTCCCGGTGCCTGCGAGCCGATGAGCAGAGCGGGCGCCTATGTGGCACTCGCTTGAGTAACCAATTAGTCACTGTACGTGACAGTGGCTCCGGCGGGATCATGGCCGCATGGACGGATTCCTGGATGAGACCTGCGGAGGCGTGACCGAGCTGCGCGTGCACGGAGTCTCCGGGACGCCGCCCGCGGGCACGCTCAACCACCCCCATCCCCGGCTCGTCGCAGGCGACGGCACCACCGGGTTCTACCGGCGCTGGTGGGCGGGCGGCCGGCCGGCGGGCGACCACCCGGACGTGCCAAACGCCCGCCGCCGGGAGGCGTACGCGTGGGGCGGGCTCACCTCCGGCGGCAGGACGATCGCGCTGTGGCTGCTCCTGCTGCCGTTCTCGCTGGCGAACCTGGCCTACTTCATGCTGCCCAGACCCCGTGGCGGCAGGCGGCTGCGGCACGTGACGGAGGGGGCGCAACGGCTGTTCGCGCTGCTGCTCACCGGTACCCTCGTCGGCGCGGTCACCAGGGCCAGCGTCGATCTGGTCGGCTGGCAGTGCACCGCCGCAGGACGGGCCTGCACCCACGACGGGGCGCCCGCCTGGGTGCGCTGGCTGGGCACGCTGTGGGGCGATGAGCCGTCGAAGCGGCTGGCCGTCACCTCGCTCGTACCGCTGCTGCTCGTCGTCCTGCTCTGGTGGATCGCGCGGCGCACCTGGCGAAGGGACGAGCGGACGGTCGTCCCGCCGCCCGGCGCATCGGGCGGCGGGCGTGCCCTCGAACTGGCCGGCCCGCTGCTGGCCCGGGCGCGGCTCTGGCACGGCGGCGCGCCGGTGTGGCGGCTGCGCGTCGTGCACGTCGCCTTCTCGATCGCGGCCATCGGGCTCGCCGTGTCCGCGCCGTTCGCGGGCACCGCGGCCGGGCTCGCGCTGACCGTGGCCAACGCGGGCGTGCAGCTCGCCGCCGCGGTGCTCGTCGTGCTGCCGTGGATCGCCAGGCGGCTGGACCCGCACTCCGGCGATCGGATCCCCGCCTGGCTCACCCTGGCGTGCCATGCTCTGCGGGTGGCCGCCCCGGTGGTGTTCCTGGCCACGTTCTGGAGTGCGCTGTCCGGCATGTCGCCCGGCGGGGCGGGGAGGCCGCTCGGCGCGGTGGCCCGGCAGCTTCCCGGCGTCGGGATTGGAGCGTTCCAGTTCGCGCTCACCCTCGCGCTCGGGCTGTTCATCCTCGTCACGACCTGCCTGCTCGCCCGGATGGACCGGACGCGGGGCGAGCCGGGCGCGCCGCGGGCGATGGGCGGCGTCGCCGCCTGGTTCGTGCTCATGATCGCCGCAGGCAGCGCGAACGTGCTGGCGCTCGGCGTGCTGTTCTGGACCGCCACGTTCTTCGGCGTCCCGGGCACCTCGGCCACGCCAGGGCCGCCGGAGCGCAGGCTCTTCCTCGACGACCCCGTCTGGTGGACGGCGGCCCTGGTGCCGGTGCTGGTGGCCGGGCTCCTCGCCGTCGCGCTCGTCCTCAACCTCATCAGGCGCGCGAAGGCCCGCGCGCTCGCCCCCGACCTGGCGCCCTTCTACGGCGAGCGCGACGCCGCCACGGTGGCGCGCACGTGGGCGTTCGCCTCGCTCACCGACCGCGCCGGGCTCGTGCTGGCGGTGCTCACCGGCATCGGCGTGGCCGGGTTCGCCGTGGTGACCGTGATCTACCAGCTCCGGCTGTACACCCCCGACGGAGGCGTCGCCGGGCTGCTCGCCTCGCTCGGGAGCTGGGCCATGACCGCGGTCATCGTCGCCCTGGCGCTGCTCGGCCGCCGCACCTACCGCGATCCCCGGCTGCGCAGGACCGTCGGGATCCTGTGGGACGTCGCCACCTTCTGGCCCAGGGCCATCCACCCGCTGTCCCCGCCCTGCTACACCGAGCGCGTCATCCCCGAGCTGGTCGCCCGCGTCGGCAAGCTGGCCGGGACCGAGCGGGACGAGGTCGTGCTCTCCGGGCACAGCCAGGGCAGCGTCATCGTGGCCGCCCTGGTGCCGCAGCTCGGGCCCGAGCTGCGGGCCCGCGTGCGGCTGCTCACCCACGGCTCGCCGCTGCGCCGCCTGTACGCCGCCTACTTCCCCGCCTACTTCGGCGCCCCCGGGCTCGGGGCGGTCCGCGAGTCGGTGCCCTGGTACAACCTCTACCGGCTGAGCGACCCCATCGGCGGGCCCGTGTTCGGCCGGGTGGATCCGCTCGCCCTCGGGCCCGAGCGCGAGGACGGCGTGGACCGGTTCTGCTGGGACCCGATCAGGCCCGGCCCGGGAGAGCCGCTGCCCGAGGCGCGCTGGCACTCCGACTACTGGCTCGAACCGGCCTACGACGAGGCGCTGACCCGCTTGATCACGATCGAGCCCGCCGCCTGAGCGTCCCCGGGGGTAGGGTTTCGGCGTCCTGTGCTGCGCGCCACGTCCGGATGGGGGCCGACGGTGAGGTGGGTGCTGCTACTCCTGGTGACGACCGCTCTGTGAGGGGCGGCTCCGGCCAGCGCTCAGACCGTTGGGCGGGTGGCCGGTGCGGCTCCGGCCAGCGCTCAGACCGGCGCGCTGCTCGGATCGTGGCGGCGCGACCCGCTCGGACCGCCCGCCGCGGTGGCCGCGACCACCGCCGCCGTGCTCGTCGGCGACCTGCTCACCGGGACGACGCTGCAGTTCGACAGCCTGATGGGCTACACGGCCGTGGTCGGCGGCGCTACTACGGGCTGGCCGCGCTGCTCGTGGCGGGCAAGCGGGTCTCGGTGCTGAAGCTGGCCGGGTTCTGCGTGCTCGGCGGCGTCGCGGTGTCCGTCATCGCGGTGCTCGACCACCTGCGGCCGCCCGCGTCGCAGACGCACCTGGGCAGGTTCGTGGGGCAGGTGATCGACGGGACGTTCCTGCCCATGATCGGGCGCAAGCTGGGCGCGATGCTCAACACCATGCTCTCCCCGAACCTCATGCCCATCGTCATCGCGGGCCTGGCCTTCCTGGTCTTCGCCGTGCTGCGGCCGGGGCAGCGCGGAAACCGCCCCGATCTGAAATTTTCTTTTAGTTCACTCTTAAGTCTTGAAAGTTATATCCACGAGCGATTGAGTTCGGTCGTGCAGACCCTCCGAATGCTGGCCGCCGCGGCGCTGGTGTTAGGCCCCCTGGCCCTGACCACGCCCGCCCAGGCAGATCCCGCACCTCCCGCAGAGGACGCGCTCGAAGCGTCGTCCTATCCGCCGCCCTCCACGCTGCTCGCCCCCGCCGCCACGGCCGGCCAGCCGCGGCTGGAGACGGCGAAGAGGACCCGGCCGGTCGCGCCGGGCATCTCGCTGACCTCGTTCGACACCTATGACGCGCTCGGCTGGCTGCGCGCCGACGCCGTCACGGCCGAGCTCGGCGGGGTGAAGGCCGACTACGTGTACTCCGGCGAGGTGTCCAAGACCGAGCCGCTGTCCGGCCCCGCCAAGCGCTCCCACGCCGTCGCCGCCGTCAACGGCGACTTCTTCGACATCAACAGCTCCGGCGCCGCCCAGGGCATCGGCGTCCAGGACGGCACGCTGGTGCAGTCGCCGGTCGCCGGGCACGAGAACGCGGTCGCGATCACCGGTGACGGCGTCGGCCGCGTGCTCAAGATGTACTTCGAGGGCACCGCCACGCCGGCCGGCGGCGCGCCGATCGCGCTCACCCAGTTCAACCAGATCGTGCAGGGCGGCGGCGTCGGCCTGTTCACGCCGCTGTGGGGCTCCTACAACCGGGCCCGCGCCGTCGAGGGCGCCGCGTCCGTCGCCGAGGTCGTCCTGGTGGACGGCGTCGTCTCCGAGGTACGCACCGCGGCGGGCACCGGCCCGATCCCCGCGGGCACCACGATCCTGCTGGGCCGCGACGCGGGCGCCACCGCGCTGTCCGCGCTGAAGGCCGGCGACCGGGTGGACGTGAAGTACCAGCCGAAGCCGTCGGACGGCAGCGCGGTCAAGGCGGCCGTCGGTGGCAACTGGGTGCTGCTCAAGGACGGCGTCGTGCAGAACTCCGCCGATCCGGCCGCGCACCCGCGTACCGCCGTGGGGTTCTCCGCCGACGGCAGGAAGATGTACCTGCTGACCGTGGACGGCCGTCAGGCCGACAGCCGCGGCGTCACGCTCAACGAGCTGGCCGCCATGATGGCCGACCTCGGCGCGGCCAACGCGCTCAACCTCGACGGCGGCGGCTCCTCCACCATGCTCGCCCGCGAGCCCGGCTCCGCCGACGTCCAGGTGGAGAACAGCCCCTCCGACGGCGGCGAGCGGCACGTGCCCAACGGCCTGGCGCTCTACGCGCCGGAGGGCAGCGGCAAGCTCAAGGGCTTCTGGCTGGAGACCGCCGGCGACCCGGCCAAGGCGCCCGGCGGCGGGCCCGTCTCCGGTGGCCGCCCCGACCGCGTCTTCCCCGGCCTCACCAGGCGGCTGACCGCCGCCGGATACGACGAGACGTACGGCCCCGCGGCCGGCACGCCGTCCTGGCGGGCCACCCCGGCGGTGCACGGCGTCATCCGCGACGGGAAGTTCCACGCGCTGCTGCCCGGCCAGACCACCGTCACCGCCTCGCGCGGCGCGGCCAAGGGCACCCTCGGCCTCACCGTCCTGCAGCCCCTGGAGCGGCTCGGCGCCACCGCCGACCGGCTCGGCATGGCGGGCGCGGACGGCGTGGCCACGTTCGGCGTGGTCGGCTACGACCGCAACGGCAACTCCGCGCCCATCGAGCCCGGCGACCTCACGCTCGACTACGACAAGAACCTGTTCGAGGTGACCGCGGCCGAGAACGGCTACTTCACCGTCAAGGCCAGGCAGGCCACCGGGTCCGGGCTGATCACCGCCAAGGCCGGCAAGTTCAGCACCGCCGTGCCGGTGACCGTCGGGTTCGAGGACAAGCCGGTCGCCGGCTTCGAGGACGCGGCGAAGTGGACGTTCGCCGCCGCCCGCGCCACCGGCTCGCTGTCGGCCGCGCCCGGCCAGAGCGGCGGCGGGCTCAAGCTGTCGTACGACTTCACCACCTCGACCGCCACCCGGGCCGCCTACGCGAGCCCGCCGCAGCAGATCGTGGTGGACGGGCAGCCGCAGGCGTTCGGGCTCTGGATCAACTCCACCGGCAAGGGCGAATGGCCGAGCCTGGAGTTCTACGACGCGCTCGGGCAGTCGCAGATCCTGCGCGGGCCGTACATGACGTGGACCGGCTGGAAGTACGTCGAGTTCACCGTGCCGCCCGGCGTCAACTACCCGCTCAAGCTCCGGCGCTTCTACGTGGCCGAGACCAAGGCGGACGTCAAGTACACCAACGAGATCCTCATCGACGGCCTGGTCGCCAAGGTGCCGCCGTCCGTCGAGGCCCCCGCCGTGCCCAAGGTCGCCGACCCGGTGGTCAAGGCGGAGGTGTCCGCGATGCCGTGGCGGTTCGCGGTCATGTCGGACGCGCAGTTCGTGGCCAGGGAGCCGGACAGCGACATCGTCAAGAACGCGCGCCGCACGCTGCGCGAGATCAAGGCGGCGAAGCCGGACTTCCTGCTGATCAACGGCGACCTGGTGGACGAGGCCTCGCCGGAGGACTTCGCGCTGGCCAAGCGGATCCTGGACGAAGAACTCGGCGGAACGCTTAAATATCACTACATTCCGGGCAACCATGAGGTCATGGGCGGCAAGATCGACAACTTCCAGGCCGTCTTCGGCGGCACGTACGGGACCTTCGACCACAAGGGCACCCGGTTCATCACCCTGGACACCTCGCGCCTGAACCTCAGGGGCGGCGGCTACGACCAGGTCGCCCTCCTGCGCGCGCAGCTCGACGCCGCCGCGAAGGACGCCTCGATCGGCTCGGTCGCGGTGCTGTTCCACGTGCCGCCGCGCGACCCGACGCCGGGCAAGGGCAGCCAGCTCGGCGACCGCAAGGAGGCGGCGCTGGTGGAGGACTGGCTGGCGGACTTCCAGCGCACCACCGGCAAGGGCGCCGCCTACATCGGGGCGCACGTCGGGACCTTCCACGCCGCGCGCGTGGACGCGGTGCCGTACTTCATCAACGGCAACTCCGGCAAGAACCCCGCCACCGCCGCGGACGACGGCGGGTTCACCGGATGGTCGCTGTGGGGCGTGGACCCGGTGACGAAGACCGAGGCCGAGCACGTCCGGCGCAACTGGTTCGCGGACGCGCCGACCTGGATCGGCACGCAGGTGCGCCCGCACGTGGACGACCTCACGCTCACGGCCCCGGCCACGATCGCGGTCGGCACGCCCGCCACGGTGACGGCCTCGGTCAAGCAGGGCAGCAGGACGGTGCCCGCCGCGTACCCGGTCTCGGTGACCTGGTCCGGCTCGCCGAACCTGCACGTCGGCACCCGGCAGACGGCCAAGCGGTGGCACGTCGCCGTCCTCGACCCCGAGACGGGCACGCTGACGGCGTTGCGCGCGGGCCAGGTGACGGTCGCGGCCACGGTCAGCGGCGTGACCGAGCAGGCGACGGTGGCGCTCACCGCCAAGGCCGCCGCCTGACCGCACGGATTCCGGGCCCCGCTGGACGATGATCGTCCCGCGGGGCCCCTTCTGTCCGACGGGTGTTCATCCGGGCCGGTCGTGGGCAAGGTGATCGGGAGAACCGTACGCAGGGCCTGCCGGCGGCCCCGCAGGAGGAGCCGCCCATGTCCATCGAGCTCGAACTGGTGCCCACCGATCTCATGCGGGCGATCGACGAGCTGCCCCTGGTGGACCACCATGTGCACGGGGCCTCCTCTCGCGACCTGTCGCGCAGGGCGTTCGAGGAGTCGATCACCGAGTCGGACCGGCCGGTGCCGGAGTGGATGACCCAGTTCGACTCGCAGGCCGGCTACGCGATCCTGCGCCACTGCGCGCCCGTGCTCGGGCTGGAGCCGTTCTGCGCGCCCGAGGAATATCTGGCCAGGCGGGCCAGGCTCGGCGCCGACGAGGTCAACAGCCGGCTGCTCGCGGCCGCCGGCATCGGGCACTTCCTCGTCGAGACCGGCTACCGCGGCGAGGAGATCCTGGGGCCGTCCGGGATGGCGGAGCTGGCCGGCGTGCCCGCCGACGAGGTGGTGCGCCTGGAGACGGTGGCTGAGGAGGTCGCCGCCTCGGGATGCGACGCGGACGCGTTCGCCGGGCGGTTCGCGCGGGCGCTGGAGGAGCGCACCCGGACGGCGCGCGGGCTCAAGAGCATCGCCGCCTACCGGTGCGGCCTCGACTTCGACCCCGAGCCGCCGCCGGCCTGGGAGGTCGCGCAGGCGGCCGGCCGCTGGCTCGGCGCGGGCGGCGGGCGGCTGTCGGATCCCGTGCTGGTGCGGCACCTGATCTGGGCCGGCATCGAACGGGGGCTGCCGCTGCAGTTCCACATCGGGTACGGCGACCCCGACGTGGACCTGCGCCGCTCCGACCCGCTGCTGCTGCGCGGGCTGATCGAGCTGGCCGAGCCGGCCGGGGTGCCGCTGATGCTGCTGCACTGCTACCCGTACCAGCGGCACGCCGGCTACCTCGCGCACGCCTATCCGAACGTCTACTTCGACGTGGGGCTGGGTGTGAGCTACACCGGGGCGCGCAGCGCGGCGCTGGTGGCGGAGAGCCTGGAGGTCGCGCCGTTCGCGAAGATCCTCTTCTCGTCCGACGCGTGGGGTCCCGCCGAGCTGCACCATCTCGGGGCGCTGCTGTGGCGGCGGGCGATGGCGCGGGTGCTGGGGGAGTTCGTGGCCGAGGGGGAATGGTCGATGGCACAGGCGATACGGGTGGTCTCGATGGTGGGCGCCGAGAACGCCGTCCGCGTCTACGATCTGGGGGCCGGCGCGTGAGCGAGGAGTTCCTGGAGACGACTCTGCGCGCGGCACTGCGGCTGGAGCTGCGCGCGGCCGAAGCCCTGCGGCGCGAGCTGCACGCCCTGCCGCGCGTGTCCGGCGACGAGGGGCCCACGCTCAAGCGCGTGCTCGACGCCCTGCCGGACGGGATGGTGGAGCACGTGGCGGGTACGGGCGCGGTGGTGCGCCTCGGCGGGCCAGGACCGGCGGTGGCGGTGCGCGGCGAGCTCGACGCGCTGCCGATCGTCGAGCGTACGGGGGTGGAGTGGGCGTCGGTCAACGGGGCCATGCACGCCTGCGGGCACGACGTCCACCTGGCCGCGGTGGTCGCGCTCGCCAGAGCCTACGCCAGGACCGCGGCCCAGGCCGCCGCTCAAGACTCCGCTCAAGATGCTGGCCGGCTCCCGGATGAGGGCGCCGGCCGGGCGCCCTCGTCCGGGGAGGCCGCCGGCGCGATGTGGGCGGGGCCGCCGCTGCTCGTGGTGCTGCAGCCGCGCGAGGAGGGCTTCCCGTCCGGGGCGCACGACATCGTCACCTCGGGCGTGCTCGAACGCCATCACGTACGCGCCATGATCGGCGCCCACGTGCAGCCCGTGCTGGCCGAGGGCGTCATGTCCTGCACGCCGGGCGCGGTGAACGCCTCCTCCGACGAGTTCAGAGTGACCGTCAAGGGGTCGGAGGGGCATGCCGCGTACCCGCATCTCACCCGTGACCCGGTGGTGGCCATGGCGCAGGTGATCGTGGCCGCGCAGCAGCTCGTCAGCAGGGCCGCCGATCCCATGGTCCCCACGGTGGTCACGTTCGGGACGGTCAACGCGGGGACCGCGCCCAACGCCATCCCGGGCGAGGCGGTGGCCAGGGGCACGCTGCGGACCATGTCGGCGAGCTGGCGGGAGGAGCTGCACCACCGGTTCACGCAGGTGACGGAGGACATGGCCAGGGCGCACGGGTGCGTGGCCGAGGTGGCGATCCTGCCGGGGGAGCCGGTGCTGGCCAACGACGCGGTGCTGGCCGTACGGGCTGGGGAACGGCTGCGGGAGCAGGGCTGGACGGTGACCGAGGAGCTGCGCTCGTGCGGGGCCGACGACTTCGCCCACTACGGGAACGTGGCGCCGTCGCTGATGATGTTCGTCGGCGTGGACACGGCGGCGGGGCTGCACAGCCCCGAGTTCCTGCCCGACGACGCCAGCGTGGGAGCCGTCGCGGAGGCGTTGCTCGCGGGGTATCTGGGGGCGTCGCCGAGCACGGGCGGGATGCTGGCCTCCAGCAGCCGCACCAGCGCCTCCTCCGGGAACGGGTGAGCCGCGCCGGCCCGTGCTCGGCTTCAGGTCGGAACGGGTGAGCCGCGTCGGCCCGTGCGCGGCGTCCGGCCGGAACGGACGGCGAACTCATCACTGACGAAAACGGCCAGAAAGTCATAAGCTCGGCGACGATGGATCTCGAAACTTTCACCCCCGGTTCGGGTCGCCTCGAACCCAGGGCAGCGCTCCGCTCCGACGCCCCCGCCCTCGACCTCAACGGCACGTGGCGCTTCCGGCTCTCGCCCACCGCGAAGGCGCCGGAAGACTTCGCACGGCCGGACTACGACGACACGGCCTGGGACGACCTGCCCGTCCCGTCGCACTGGCCGCTGCACGGGCACGGCGCCCCCGCCTACACGAACGTCTCCTACCCCTTCCCCATCGACCCGCCCCACGTCCCCGGCGAGAACCCGACCGGCGACTACCGGCGGGCGTTCGACCTGCCGGAGGGATGGACGGGCGGCAGGCTGCGCTTCGACGGCGCGGACTCCTTCACCCGCGTCTGGCTGAACGGTCACGAGCTGGGCTTCTCGACGGGCAGCAGGCTGCCGTTCGAGTTCGACGCGGGAGCCTGGCTGAGGCCGGGACGCAACGTGCTGGCCGTGCGCGTGTACCAGTGGTCGGCCGCCAGCTACCTGGAAGACCAGGACATGTGGTGGCTGCCCGGCATCTTCCGCGACGTCACGCTCACCCGCTCGGCCGCCGACGTGTTCGTGCACGCCTCGTACGAGGACGGGCGCGGCACGCTCTCCTTCGAGAGCTCCGGCGGACCCGTCACGCTGAGCGTCCCCGGCCTCGGCGTCTCAGGACTCCAGCCGGGCGCCGAGATCACGGTCGAGGCCGAGCCGTGGACGGCGGAGACGCCCCGCCTGTACGACGCCGTCGTGACCTCGCCCGAGGAGACGGTGAGCCTGCGCATCGGCTTCCGCACGATCTCCATCCAGGACGGCGTGCTCCTCGCCAACGGCCGCCCGCTGCTGCTCAAGGGCGTGAACCGGCACGAGTTCCATCCGGAGCACGGCCGCGCGGTGCCGTACGAGACGATGCGCGAGGACGTGCTGCTGATGAAGCGGCACAACGTCAACGCCGTCAGGACCAGCCACTACCCGCCGCACCCGGACTTCCTGGACCTGTGCGACGAGCTGGGCCTGTGGGTGATCGACGAGTGCGACCTGGAGACGCACGGATTCGGCCAGGTCGGCTGGCGGGCGAACCCGACCGACGACCCGCACTACGCCGACGCCCTGCTCGACCGCATGCGCCGGATGGTCGAACGCGACAAGAACCACCCCAGCATCATCATGTGGTCGCTCGGCAACGAGGCCGGCGTCGGCCGGAACCTGGCCGTCATGGCCGACTGGGCCCGCGAGCGCGACCCGTCCCGCCCGCTGCACTACGAGGGCGACCGGTCGTGCGCGCACACCGACGTCTACTCGCGCATGTACGCCTCCCACGCCGAGGTCGAGGCCATCGGCCGGCTCGCCGAGGACCCGCTGGACGACCCGGAGCTCGACGCGCGGCGGCGGGCGATGCCGTTCCTGCAGTGCGAGTACGCCCACGCCATGGGCAACGGGCCCGGCGGGCTGGCCGAGTACCAGGAGCTGTTCGCGCGCTATCCGCGGCTGGCCGGCGGGTTCATCTGGGAGTGGATCGACCACGGGCTGGCGCATCCCGCCTACGAGTACGCGTACGGCGGCGACTACGGCGAGCCCGTCCACGACGGGAACTTCGTGATCGACGGGCTCGTGTTCCCCGACCGGACGCCGTCGCCCGGGCTGCTCGACCTGAAGAAGGTGTTCGAGCCGGTCACGTTCGAGTTCGCGGACGGCGTGGTGCGGGTCGTCAACGGCTACGACTTCGCGGACCTGGCGCACCTGGCGTTCGTCGCCACGGTGCAGGCGGAGGGGGAGACGGTCGTCGAGCAGCGGCTCGACCTGCCGGCCGGAGGCGGCGAGGCCAAGGTGCCCGACGCGCCGGGCGGGGCCGGCGAGCGGTGGCTGACCGTGCGCGCGGTGCTGGCGGCGGACCAGCCGTGGGGCCCGGCGGGGCACGAGGTGGCCTGGGGCCAGACGCTCCTGGCCCCCGCGCCGTCCCGCCGTGAAGGCGGCGCGGCCCCCGGGCTTGTACGGGACGCCGGCGATATCGTCGCCGGGGACTCGGCCTTCGACGCCGGGAGCGGCCGGCTCGTGCGGCTGTTCGGGCTGGAGGTCGAGGGGCCCAGGCTCGACCTGTGGCGGGCTCCGACGGACAACGACAGGTACGGCGGCCTCGAAGGCAAGTGGCGCGCGCTCGGCCTGCACCGGCTCACCCACCGGGTGGACGCCGTCGAGCTCGATGACGCGCTGACCGTCCGCACCCGGGTCGCGCCGGCCGCGACGGACCTCGGGATGCGGGCGACGTACCGGTGGAGTGTGTCCGGGGACGGCGCGTTGCTGATGAGCCTGGACATCGAGCCTGAGGGCGAGTGGGCCGATCCGATCCCGCGGCTCGGCGTCACCATGTCGCTCCCGCGCTCCATCGGCGGGGTGACCTGGTTCGGGCCGGGGCCGGGGGAGGCGTACCCGGACACGGGCCTGGCCGCCCGCGTGGGCCGCTGGACGGCCACGATCGAGGAACTGCAGACGCCGTACGTCTACCCGCAGGAGAACGGGCATCGGGCCGGCGTGCGGTGGGCGGACTTCGGGGCGTTCACGGTGTCGGGGGATCCGGTGTTCGGGATGACCGCCCGGCGGTGGAGCACCGGCGAACTGGCCGCCGCCCAGCACCGCCCCGACCTCGTCCCGGGGGATCGGGTGCACCTCCACCTGGACCTGGCGCACCAGGGCATCGGCACGGCCACCTGCGGCCCCGGGGCGTTGCCGCAGTACGACCTGAAGGCGCACCGGGCGACGCTCAACCTCCGCTTCGACCGCGGCACCGCCTGAAAGGCCGGGCCGGAGGGGTCGCGCACGACGCCGGGTCCCGCTCAGCATGGGACCCGGCGGCACCACAGCTCCGGCCGGACGGGGGCGGGCACGTCCACGCACCCGGCCCCGGCCTCGAAGGCCGGGACCGGGTGGTGGTCAAGCGGGCACGGTGAGGATCGTGCCCGCGCCGACCGTCAGCCCGCCCTCGCGGATCGCGAAGCCGAGCCCCGGCTCGAGTGCGACGGCCTTGCCCAGCTCGACCGTCACCTCGACCGTGTCGCCCGGCTGCGCGGGCCCGGCCAGGCTCAGCTCGCCGGGCACGTCCGTCGTGCGCAGGTAGAACTGCGGCCGGTACCCGGCCGCGATCGGCCTGCGCCGCCCGCCCTCCTCCGCGGTCAGGAGGTAGAGGCGCGCGGTGAACGACGTGCGGGCCCGCTGGCTGCCCGGCTCGGCCAGGACCATGCCGCGCCGCACCTGCTCGCGGCGCACGCCGCGGAGCAGCACGGCCGCGTTGTCCCCGGCCTCGCCGCGCTCCATCGTCTTGCCGAACGTCTCCACGCCCGTCACGACGGCGACGAACCCGGAGCCGTCGCCGAACCCGACGGCCTCCACCGTGTCGCCGATCCGCACGGTGCCGCGCTCGATGGCCCCAGTGACGACCGTGCCGCGGCCGGTGACCGTCAGCACGTTCTCCACCGGCATCAGGAACGGCGCGTCCACGTACCGCAGCGGCACGGGGATGTGCTCGTCCACCGCCTGGAGCAGCGCCTCGACCGACGCCGTCCAGACCGGGTCGCCCTCCAGCGCCCGCAGCCCGGACACCCGGACCATCGGGACGCCGTGGTAGCCGTGCTCGGCCAGCATCTCCTGCAGCTCCAGCTCGACCAGGTCGGTCAGCTCGGGGTCGGCGCCGTCGGCCTTGTTGACGGCCACGACCAGGTGCTCGACGCCGACCCGCTTGGCGAGCAGCACGTGCTCGCGGGTCTGCGGCATGATCCCGTCGTGCGCCGACACCACGAGGATGGCCCCGTCGAGCTGCGCCGCCCCCGTGATCATGTTCTTCACGTAGTCGGCGTGGCCCGGCATGTCCACATGCGCGTAGTGCCTGGTGGCGGTCTCGTACTCGACGTGCGAGATGTTGATCGTGATCCCCCTGGAGGCCTCCTCCGGGGTGCGGTCGATCCGCTCGAACGGCGTGTACGTGGCCTGCCCGCGCTCGGCCAGCACCTTCGTGATCGCGGCGGTGAGCGTGGTCTTGCCGTGGTCGACGTGCCCCATCGTGCCGATGTTGAGATGCGGCTTGTTCCGTACGTAGGCCTGCTTGGCCATGGTTCCTTCCCTTTGACGCCTGGAATCCTCGTGACCCGTCAGGGCCGTCGACCTCCCCCCGCCGGGTCACTTCAGGACTTACGGGAAGAGGTCAGCGCTCCAGGCCGTCGCAGGCACGCTCGAACGCGCCCGGCACTGCGGGCGTCGCGAGGTGAGCGTGCAGGAACATGATGACCATAGTGAGGTCGTCAGCAGCGGCACGCAACGCAATATTCCCGGGCGCCAGGAAGCTCGTCAGGCCCGCGCGGGATAGGCGATCTCGGCCAGATCCTCTTCGAGACCGGCGAGATCGGCCTCCGGATTCAGCGCGGACACGATGCTCCGCGTCAACGGCCGGAGCGCGTAGACCGACCGCACCGCCTCAAGGTCCACCGCGACCTCGTAATACTCCTCCGCGAACTTCTGATACGCCTCCGGCCTGCCGTCGAGCAGCACGTCGAACAACCGCCCGGCGCCGCCGTCGTCCGTCGTCCCGGTTCGCCACTCCGCGTCGTCGCGCTCGCGCCAGAAGCACACCGTCGCCTGGGGCGTGCCCGCCGGGTCGCTGAACGCGGCCTCCGTGATCTGGGCGCGAAACGCCTCCGGCACCGACTCGAACAGGCCGGGCCACGGCGCCGGCGGGTCGGCGCGGTACGGGCTCATCGGGGATTCGTGGTCGAAGCCCCGCGCGTACGCGCCCGCCGGCGAGAAGACGATCGAGTACTCGTTCCCGCTTCCGTCACGCATCGAGGCCATCTCCTCGGCGGGGGACCACCGGCAGTTGTACGAGTAGTACCGGAACGCCCATTCAGGGCTCATGATCGCATCCAGCATGGCCAGGGCGCGGGAGCGATCCCGCACCGTCGCGATGCTGGGCAACTGACGGATCACTTCATGGGTGGACATGGGGCTATCTAAGCCGCAGAAGGCATCAGAGGCCGCCTTCTGGGCCGGCCACCTGCTCGGCCACTCGCCCGATCCGCGCCAGCCGGGCCAGGGCGGGACGCGACAGGACCGCCTCGATGTCGTGCAGCGCGACGATCAGCTCCTCGACACCGTCCAGCGGCGACTCCCGCTCCCTGCTCAGCAGGACACTCCGGTAGTCCTCGGGCGAGACGGTGCGGCCGGGCAGCTCGACCTCGTCGTCCTCCACACGGAACAGCGCGGGGATGGAGGTGTCCAGGGCCAGCGCGAGGCTGGTCAGCTCGGCGGCGGTGAACGCGCGCTGGCCGCGCTCGGCCTGGTGGACGGCCTGCCGGCTCCAGGGCCTGTCCAGGTAGCCGCCCAGGGCCTCGCCCAGCTCGGTCAGCGACAGCTTCCGCTCGCCACGCAGCCGGGCGATCTGCCGCCCGATCGCCTCTTCGACCCGCACCTGATCTCCCCTGGGTTGTCATTCCCCGCGATGACAACGACATGACGGCGTTGACCGAAAAATCGTTATCAAGTAGTGTAAAGATACAGAATTACCGGTCAATGCCGTCCATGACAAGCCTGGCGGATGGGATGGGTGAATGTCAGATTTCCAGCTAGACGTGAAAGGCCCGATCGGCGACTGCGCCGTGCTCGTCGTCGCCGGCGAGATCGACCTCGACACCGCGCCCCGCGTCCGCGAGCGGCTGCTGGACCTGGCCGACAAGGGGATCCGGCACGTCATCGCGGACCTCACCGGAGTGGGCTTCCTCGACTCGACCGGCCTGGGAGTCCTCGTGGGCGGACGCAAGCGGATGCGCACCCACGACGGCTCGCTCACCCTCGTGACCGGCTCGGAGCGCATCCTGCGGGTCCTCCGGGTCACCGGGCTGGTGGCGGTGCTGCCGCCCCGGCCGACGGTCCTCGACGCGATCGGCTCCGACCCGCACTGGCGGCAGGCCGCCGAGCGGGCGGCGGGCACCGCGGAGGAGTGGTGCGCCCGGCAGGGGCTGCGCTGACCCCGGGGTCCACCTCACGGTGATCGGCCGGATCGGGCATCGGACGGGGGTCCGGCGGCCGGGGTTGGTGGCCGCGCACAACCAGGGGCCGTCCGTTCGTGGCGCAGACCGAAGATGGGCGGGCGGCACTGGCCTACCGTTTGACCATGACGCGTCTCGTCCTGGACGACCTCTACCGCATCGCCGTTCCCTCCGATCCACGGCTGCGCCCCGACGGCGGCGCGGTCGCGTACACGCTGACCACCGCCGATCGCGACGCCGACGAGAACCGTACGGAGATCTGGCTCGCCGCCCCGGGCACGCCGCCGCGCCGGCTCGCCGAGGGGAGCGCCGCCCGGTGGTCGCCCGACGGCCGGACGCTGGCGTATCTGCGCCCGGTGGACGGCAGGCCGCAGATCCACCTGCTGCCGATGGACGGCGGCGAGCCGCGCCCGCTCACCTCCCGTGAGGACGGCGCGGGCGCGCCGGTGTGGTCGCCGGACGGTACGCGGATCGCCTTCGCGGGCCCCGTCACCACCGGAGCCGCCGCGCACGCGCCCGTGGTGGCCGACCGGCTGGACCACAAGGCGGACGGCACGGGCCTGCTGCGCGGCGTGAGCGTGCACCTGTTCGTCGTGGACGCGGCCACCGGGCGCACGGCGCAGGTCACCGGCGGCGACTTCCACGCGGGCGAGCCGTCGTGGTCGCCGGACGGCACCCGGCTGGCGTTCGTGGCGAACATGGAGCCGGGCCGCGACCTGGAGGCCGGCGGCGCGGCGTACGCCGTGGACGCGCGCGAGGACGCCGAGCCCGAGCGGCTGACCGACCCCGAGCTCATCTGCGCGGGAGCGTGGTGGCTCGGCGAGCGGCTGGTCGTCGCGGGGCTGAAGGGCGATCCCGTCGGGCACGTCCGCCTGTTCACGCTCGGCCCCGGCGGGCCCGGCGAGGTGGAGACGGGGCTGGACCGCAACGTCATGATCGGCCATCCCGGATACCCGGGCGCGGTGCCCGCGCTGCTGGGCGACGACCTGCTGTTCTGCGCCCGCGACCGCGGCTCGACGCACCTCTACCGGGCTCCCGCCGAGCGGCTGGTCCCGGAGGAGACGAGCGTGTCGGGGGCGAGCGTGGCCGCGGGCCTGATCGCGTACGTGGCCGCGACCCCGCACAGCGCCGGCGACGTCTACCTCGCCCGCCCGGACGGCGCGGACGAGCCCGCCCGCCTCACCGACTACGCGCTGGACGACGTGGAGCTGTTCACGCCGGGCCGCCGCACGTTCACCGCGCCCGACGGCACCCCCGTCGAGGGATTCGTGCTGCGCGACGAGAACGCCACCACCCCGGGCCCGCTCCTGCTGGACGTCCACGGCGGCCCGCACAACGCCTGGGCGCCAATCTTCGACGGCGTCCACCTCTACCACCAGAGCCTGGTCGCCCGCGGCTGGACCGTGCTCACCCTCAACCCCCGCGCCAGCGACGGCTACGGCGAGGCCTTCTACAAGGCGGCCGTGGGCGCCTGGGGCCTGGCCGACACCCAGGACTTCCTCACCGCGATCGACGACCTGGTGGCCGACGGCACGGCCGATCCCGAGCGGCTGGCCGTCACCGGCTACAGCTACGGCGGCTACATGACGTGCTGGCTGACGACCAGGACCGGCCGGTTCAAGGCCGCGATCCCGGGCGGCTGCGTGAGCGACCTGACCAGCATGGCGGGCACGTCCGACATGGGCTTCCAGCTCAAGACGTACGAGTGCCCGGGAGACCTGGCCGCGCAGTCCCCGATCACCCGCGTCGGCGAGGTCACCACCCCGACCCTCGTCCTGCACGGCGAGAACGACGACCGCTGTCCCGTCGGCCAGGCCGAGCAGTGGTTCGCGGCGCTGCGCGAGCAGCGGGTGCCCGTCCGGCTGGTGCGCTATCCCGGCGCGAGCCACC
Organism: Nonomuraea rosea; assembly: GCF_039539705.1. Lineage (NCBI taxonomy): Bacteria > Bacillati > Actinomycetota > Actinomycetes > Streptosporangiales > Streptosporangiaceae > Nonomuraea > Nonomuraea rosea. The sequence continues at coordinate 118,863 of NZ_BAABDQ010000025.1, forward strand.
TGTTCATCCTGAACGGCCGGCCCTCACACCGGTTCGACTACAACGAGAGGATCATCGCGTGGCTGGAGCAATGGATCAGCGTCTCCCCGAGCTGATCGCCCAGTACGAGGTGCCCGGCGCCACGCTGGCGTACCTGCATCAGGGCGAGCTGCACGAGTACGCCGCCGGCACACTCAACCTGGACACCGGCGTCGAGGCGACCCCGGACTCCCTCTTCCAGATCGGCTCGGTCACCAAGGTCTGGACCGCCACCCTGGTCATGCGGCAGATCGAGCAGGGCAGGCTGACGCTCGACACGCCGGTGAGCGAGGTGCTGCCGGAGTTCAGGGTGGCGGACGCGGAGGTGACCAAGAGCGTCACCATCAGGCATCTCCTCTCCCACACCAGCGGCATCGACGGCGACCTGTTCATCGACACCGGGCGCGGCGACGACTGCGTGGCGAAATACGTCGAAGCCTGCGCGGACCTGATCCAGAACCACCCCCTGGGCGCCACCCAGTCCTACTGCAACTCCGGGTTCGTCATCGCGGGCCGGGTGCTGGAGCGGCTGACCGGCAAGCGCTGGGACGACGTGCTGCGCGAGCAGATCTCCGAGCCGCTCGGCCTCACCCACACCTGGACCCTGCCGGAGGACGTGCTGCGCTTCCGCGCCGCGATGGGCCACGCCGACGGCAAGACCGCCCCGGTGTGGCAGCTCATGCGGTCGATGGGCCCGGCCGGGCTGGTCTGCGCCAGGGCCGCCGACGTGGTGGCCTTCGGCCGCGCCCACCTCGAAGGCGGCCTGCTGGACGACCCCGCGGCCATGTGGGAGCCGCAGGTGGACATCCCGAACCCGTACACCCTCGGCAGGCAGTGGGGGATCGGCTGGATCCTCGACGAGTGGAGCGGCCGCCGCGTCATCTCCCACGGCGGCAACACCATCGGCCAGCACGCCATGCTGTGGGCCGTGCCGGACACCGGCACCGTCGTGTGCGCGACCGCGAACGGCGGCCACGCCAACTCCTTCACCCGGGCCCTGGCCACGGAGCTGTTCGCCGAGCTCGACGGGCTGACCGTGCCGGTCTCGCCGGAGCCGCCCGGGACGCCCGCCGACGTGGACGCCGGGCGCTTCACCGGCGTCTACGAGCGGGCCGGAGCGCGGCTGACGGTGTCGATGCGCGACGGCGAGCCGTGGCTCCGGTACGAACCCACGGGCGCGCTGGCCGCCCTCCAGCCGCCGGAGGAGTGCTCGCTCGTGGCCGTCGACGACGTGACGTTCGTGTGCAAGCTGGGCGGCGCGCCCGACTGGACGTCCGCGGTGTTCTACGAGCTGCCGGACGGCTCCCCGTACGTGCACCTCGGCGCGCGCGCCACCCCGAAGATCGGCTGAGGAGGCGTCGTGGACCCGCTCGGTGACCCCGCGCGCGGCTGATGTCCGTTCACGTGGAATATCGTGACCAGATGCGGAATCGTCCGCGCGCCAGTCTCGGGCGGATCCTGCAGGATCTCGGCACCACCGTCCTCGACGTGGCCGCGTCCCCTGGTGACCTCGACACCGAGGTCACCGGCGTGCACATCTACGACCCGCTGGACGAGCTGATCGTCCCGCGGGGCGGGATCCTGCTCGCCGTCGGGGTGCAGGGCGCGGCCGACATCTGCGCCCTGCTCGGCCGGGCGCCGCAGGCCGCGGGCGTCGTGGTGAAGCTGCCCGTGGACGCCGACGAGCGGGTGCGGGCCACCGTGCTGGAGACCGGCGTCGCCGTGCTCGGCCTGACCAGGGCCGCCTCTTGGTCCCAGGTGGCCGCCCTGCTGCGCTCCCTGCTGGCGGAGGGCGACCTGGCCGAGCCCGGGGAGGAGTCGCAGGGAGACCTGTTCTCGCTGGCCAACGCCGTCTGCGCGCTGCTCGACGCGCCCGTCACGATCGAGGACAGGTCCTCGCGGGTGCTCGCGTTCTCGGGGCGGCAGGACGAGGCCGACCAGGGCCGCGTCGAGACCGTGCTCGGCCGCGAGGTGCCCGAGCGCTACCTGCGGCTGCTCGACGAGCGGGGCGAGTTCAAGCGGCTCTACCAGAGCCGCGAGCCCATCTACATCGAGATCGACGATGGCACCGTCGTCAACCGCGCCGCCGTCGCGGTGCGCTCGGGCGACGAGATCCTCGGCTCCATCTGGGCGGCCGTCCGCGAGCCGCTGAGCGAGCAGCGGCAGCGGGCACTCGCCGACGCCGCGAAGATCGTGGCGCTGCAGCTGCTGCGCGAGCGGGCCGGGGCCGACACCCAGCGGCGAATGCGCGCCGACCTGCTGTCCACCGTGCTGGCCGGCGGCGCGGACGCCGCCGAGGCGGCCGGCCGGCTCGGCATCGCGACCACCCGCCTGTGCGTGCTGGCCGCCCAGCTCGCCGACGCCGACGCCGCCGACCCGGCCAGGGGCGAGAGCGACCGGCAGCGCTTCTGCGACGCGCTCGCGCTGCACGTCGGGGCCATCCATCCGAAGGCCGCCGCCGCGCTCGTCGGCTCCGTCGCGTACGCGGTGCTGCCGCTGCACTCGACCGGCGAGGAGGAGGCGCGGGCCGTCCGCGTGGCGGAGAGCTTCCTGGCCAGGGTCGGTCCCCGGCACGCGGCCAACGTCGGCGCGGGCCGCCTGGCGCTCAGCCTCGCGCAGGTCGCCAGGTCGCGGGCCGACGCGGACCGGGCGCTGCGCGTGCTGCGCTCGCGGGGCACGACCGGGCAGGCCGCCGGCTACACCTCCGTCCACTTCGAGTCGCTGCTGCTCCAGGTCGCCGACGTGGCCGCCGCGGAGGAGCAGACGCCCACCGGCCCCTACCAGCGGCTGCTCGACCACGACGCCGAGCACGGGACCGAGCTGGCCGCGACCCTGCGGGCGTACCTGGACGCGTTCGGCGAGGTGAACATCGCCTCGGCCCAGATGCACATCCACGCCAACACCTTCCGCTACCGGCTCAAACGCCTCCTCGAGATCAGCGGACTCGACCTGTCCGACCCGGACGCCCGGCTCACCGCGATGCTGCAGATGCGGATCTTCGGCCGGTAGCACCAGGACGCCCGCCTTTTTCGTGATCGGGCACGAAGAACCAGCCTGGACGAGCGGCGAAGGTGGTGCACATCCCCCACGCCCGTCTGGAGTCACCATGAGAAAACCAGCAGCAGCGGCACTCACCGCGCTCGCCCTGCTCGCGGCTGCCTGCGGTGGAACGGACGGCGGTGAGCAGGCCACCGGCGGCACCTTCACCTTCGCGCTGCCCTCCGATCCCGGCGTCCTGGACCCGGCCATGGGCGTGCTATCGGTCACCAACACCGTCCTGTCCCTGGCCTACGACACCCTCGTGCACGCCTCGGCGGCCGGAAAGATCGTTCCGGGGCTGGCCCAAACCTGGCAGGTCACGCCCGACGCCGTCACCTTCACCCTGCGCAAGGGCGTCACCTGCGCCGACGGCGCGCCGATGACCGCCTCCGACGTCGCGGCGAGCGTCAACCACATCGCCGACCCGGCCACGAAGTCGCCCGTCTACGGCGTGTTCGTCCCCACCGGGATGAAGGCCGAGGCCGACGACGCGGCCGGCACGGTGAAGCTGTCCATGCCCGAGCCGTTCAGCTTCATCCTGGAGAGCGCGCGGAGCATCTTCGTCGTGTGCGGCAAGGGCGTCAAGGACCGATCCCTGCTGGCCAGGGGCACCTCGGGCAGCGGGCCCTTCCGGCTCACGGAGGCGGTGCCGAGCGACCACTACACGTTCAAGGCGCGCAGGGACTACGCCTGGGGGCCGGACGGCGCCAGCGGCAAGGACCTCCCGGAGACGGTGGTGCTCAAGGTCGTGCCGAACGAGCAGACCGCCACGAACCTGCTCGTCTCCGGCACCCTCAACGGCGCCGTCCTGTACGGCCCCGACCGCGCCCGCCTGGAGGCCGACCCCCGTGTCACCAAGAAGGTGGTCCCGTACGGGAACGGCCAGTTCTTCTACCACCAGGGCGACGACAGGCCCGCCCACGACCCGGCCGTGCGCAAGGCCCTGACCCAGGCCGTGGACCTCAAGGAGCTGGCCGGGATCGCCTCCAGCGGCACCGGCAGACCCGCCACCGGGCTCGTCCTCGACCCGCGCCCGTGCCAGGGCGACACCGTCACCGGGCACCTGCCCGCCTTCGACGCGGCGGCCGCCGCGTCCGCGCTGGACGCGGCGGGCTGGCGGCCGGGCGGCGACGGGATCAGGGTGAAGGACGGCAAGCGGCTGACGCTGCGGCTGCTGTACGCGACGACCAGGGGCGCGGGGGTGCAGGCGGCGGCGGAGTACCTGGGCGCCGCCTGGCGCAAGGCCGGGGTCGAGGTGAAGCTGAACGGCGGGATCGACGCCAAGGTGTCGGAGTCGCTCAACGCCGCCCAGGACTGGGACGTCGCCTGGGTGCCGATCGGCGTCACGCTGCCCTCGCAGCTCACGGGGTTCCTGTCGGGGCCCGGCGCGCCCAAGGGCGCCAACTTCGCGCACCTGTCCAACAAGCGGTACGAGTCGCTCGTCGCCAAGGCCGGTCTGCTGCCGTCCGCCGAAGGGTGCGCGTCGTGGCAGGAGTCCGAGTCGGCCCTGTTCGAGAACGCCGACCTGATCCCGGTGGTGCAGAACACGGTGCTGCAGGCGAGCAAGGGGGCCGCGTACGAGATGCAGGGCGGGCTGTTCGTGGCCTCCTCGATCCGGCTCACCGAGGGAGGCTGAATGAGCGACCCCCGCACACCCCTCGCCGACCGGACCTCGTCGGCGGGGGCGCGGGCACGGGTGGGGGCGCGGCGGGCCCTGCGACGAGGCCTGAGGAGAGCACTGCGGTTCGCCGTGTCGCTGGCCGTGCTCCTGGTCGCGTCGTTCGCCATGATCCACCTGATCCCCGGCGACCCCGTGCGCACCTCCCTCGGCCCGGCCGCGCCGGTCGAGCTGGTGGAGGCGCGCAGGGCGGCGCTCGGCCTGGATCGCCCGCTTCCCGAGCAGTTCACCACGTACGTCACCAACGTCTTGTCCGGAAATTTCGGTACTTCGTTCTTGACGAGTGAACCGGTGGGCGAGGTCATCACGGCCCGCCTGCCCAACACCCTCGCGCTCGCCCTCCTCGCCACCGCCGTCGCCCTGCTGGCCGCGATCCCCCTCGGCATGTGGGCCGCCATCCGCACGGAGAACGGCCGCAACAGGGGCACGGACCTCGGCTTCAGCGCCTCGACGGGCACCGCCGTGGCCGTGCCCGAGTTCCTGTACGCGATCGGCCTGGTGGCCCTGTTCGCCATCGGCCTCGGCTGGTTCCCGCCGGCCGGCAAGTCCGGGCCCATCACGTACGTCCTGCCCGTCCTGGCACTCGCGGCCGGCCCGATCGCCATGATCGCCCGCATCTCGCGGGTGGAGACGCTGCGCGAGCTCGGCACCGACTACGTGCGGCTGGCCAGGGCCAAGCGGCTGCCGGCGGCCCGGCTGCACATCAGGCACGTGCTGCCGAACACGCTCACCGCGACGCTCACCGTCGGCGGCCTGCTGCTGACCTCGCTCATCGCCGGCGGCGTGCTCGTCGAGTACGTCTTCGCCTGGCCGGGGCTCGGCATGAAGATCGTCGAGGCGATCACGCAGAAGGACTACCCCGTCGCCCAGGGCGTGATCCTCGTCTACGGCGCGATCGTGCTGATCGTGAACCTCGGCGTGGACCTGGCACTCGGCGCGCTCGACCCGACCTCCGAGCTCAAGGAGCAGACCTGATGTCCGTCCGGTGGAGCGGCCCCGCCGTGGCGGGAGCCGCGATCGTGACGCTCATGGCGGCGCTGGCCGTCGCGGGCCCGCTGGTCTGGGGCGACACCGCCGAGCGCATCGACGCCGCCGCCATCCTCCAGGGAGCCTCGGCCCAGCATCCCCTGGGCACCGACAGCCTGGGCCGCGACCTGCTGGCCAGGGTCCTGGTGGCCGGGCGGTACTCGCTCGCCCTGGCCATCGCGGCCACGGTCATCGGCGCCGTGACCGGCATCGTGCTCGGGGCGCTGCCCTCGGTGCTCCCCAGGCGCGCCGCCGCCGTGGCCTCGGGGACGGTCAACGCCCTGGTGGCCTTCCCCGGGCTGCTGCTGGCCATGTTCACGGCCGTCGTCACCGGCCTGGGGGCGCGCGGCGCGGTGCTCGGCATCGGGGTGGCGATCGCGCCGGGCTTCGCCAGGCTCACCAGGACGCTGGCCGCCGCCGTGGCCGGGGCCGACTACGTCGCCGCCGCCCGCCTGCTCGGCGTCCCCCGCCGCCTGATCCTGACCAGGCACGTGCTGCCCAACATCGCCGAGCCGCTCATCCTCAACCTGGCCCAGGCGCTCGGCGGCGCGCTGCTGGGCCTGGCCGGGCTGTCCTTCCTGGGGCTGGGGGTGCAGCCGCCGTCGTTCGACTGGGGGCGGCTGCTGTTCGACGGCTTCCCGCGCATCTACGTGACGCCCGAGGTCGCGCTCGGCCCGGCGGCGGCCATCGCCCTGGCCGGCATCGGCTTCAACCTGCTGGGCGACGCGCTGGCCAGGGCCGCCGCTCGCAGGCCCGCCACGCGCCAGGAGGCCCGCGGGCCCGCCGTGGCCACGCCGGGGGAGCCGGAGCCGGGAGCGGTGCTGGAGATCAGCGACCTGACCGTCACGTTCCCCGGCGGCTCGGCCCCGGTACGTGAGCTGTCCCTGACCATGGCGCCCGGTGAGATCGTCGGCCTGGTGGGGGAGTCGGGCAGCGGCAAGAGCATGACCGCGGCCGCGATCGGCGGGCTGGTGCCGTACCCGGGGACGGTGACCTACGGGCGGCTGCACCTCGGCGGCAGGGACGTGGCCACGCTCTCGGCCAAGGAGTTCGGCACCGCGCTCGCGATGGTGTTCCAGGACCCGCTGGCCGCGCTCAACCCGGCGCTCAAGGTGGGCGGCCAGCTCGCCGAGGTGGCGATCGTGCACGAGGGCGCGAGCCGTGCCGAGGCCCGCCGCCGGGCCGTGGACCGGCTCGGCCACGTGCACCTGCCCGAGCCGGAGCGGCGCGCCGCGCAGCACCCGCACGAGCTGTCGGGCGGCATGCGGCAGCGCGCCGTGATCGCGATGGGCCTCATGGGCACGCCCCGCCTCATCGTCGCCGACGAGCCCACGACCGCGCTCGACGTCACCGTGCAGGGGCAGATCCTGCGGCTGCTGCGCGAGGTCGTGGCGGAGACGGGCGCGGCGACGCTGTTCATCTCGCACGACATCGCCGTCGTGGGCGGGCTGTGCGACCGCGTCGTGGTCATGTACGCGGGCCGGATCGTGGAGGAGCTGAGCGCGAGCCGGCTGGCCGGCGGGGCCGCGCACCCCTACACCAGGGCGCTGATCGCCTCCCTGCCCGACCTCGACACCGACAGGAGCAAGCCGCTGGCCGGCATCCCCGGCGCCCAGCCGCCCCCCACCGACGCCGGGCCCGGCTGCGCCTTCGCCCCCCGATGCGCCCTGGCCACCGATCGCTGCTCGGCCGAACGTCCAGAACTTGTCGCGCACGGCCCGGGGCAGCGGGTCGCCTGCTGGGAGGTTTCATGATCATCAAGAACCTGACCGTGCGCTTCGGCGCCTTCACCGCCGTGGACGACGTCACGCTCGACCTGCCGGACGGCCAGATCGTCGGGCTCGTCGGCGAGTCGGGATCCGGCAAGTCGTCGCTGGCCAGGGCGGTCTGCGGGCTCCTGCCGCACACCGGGAGCGTCGAGGGCGCCCGGCGCGTGCAGATGGTGTTCCAGGACCCGTACGCGTCGCTGAACCCCCGCATGACCATCGGCAGGACGATCGCCGAGGGCATCAGGACCGGGGACCGCGAGCGGGAGGCCGAGCGGCTGCTCGGGCTCGTCCGGCTGCCGCCCGAGCTGGCCGGCCGCTACCCGCGCGAGCTGTCCGGCGGCCAGCGGCAGCGCGTCGCGATCGCCAGGGCCCTGGGCGGCGACCCCGGCCTGCTGGTCGCCGACGAGATCACCAGCTCGCTCGACGTGTCCGTGCAGGGCGCGGTGCTCAACCTGGTACGCGGGCTGCGTGACGAGCTGGGGCTGACCATGCTGTTCATCTCGCACAACCTGGCCGTGGTCAGGTACGTCGCCGACGTGGTCGCCGTCATGCACCAGGGGCGGCTGGTCGAGACCGGGCCCGCCGAGCAGGTCGTCGGCGCGCCACGGCACGACTACACGCGCGCCCTGCTGGCGGCGGTCCCGCGACTCGCGAAGTGACCGGCCCGCCCCCGGCGCGGCGCGGCCCCACCGGGTGATCGGCCCGCCCCCGGCGCCGCTCGCGCCGGGGGCGCGGTCTCACAGCGTGATCCACTCCGTCGAGGTGGTCACCTCGTCGAGCACCGAGGGGATCGGCTCGACGCCCAGCCCCGGCCCCGCCGGGACCTCCAGATGCCCGTCCACCAGCTCGAACGGCTCCGTCACGTCGGTCGCGTAGTAGCGCCGCGACCCCGAGGTGTCACCCGGCAGCGTGAACCCGGGCAGCGCCGCCAGCGCCACGTTCGCGGCCCGGCCGAGCCCCGTCTCCAGCATGCCGCCGCACCACACCGCGATGCCGTTGGCCCGGCACAGGTCGTGGATGCGCCGCGCCTCCAGGTAGCCGCCGATCCGGCCGGGCTTGATGTTGACGATCGAGCACGAGCCCAGCGCGATCGCGGCGGCGGCGTGCTCGGCCGACTCGATCGACTCGTCCAGGCAGATCGGCGTCCTGAGCCGGGTGGCCAGCTTGGCGTGCTGGACCAGGTCGTCGTTGGCCAGCGGCTGCTCGATCAGCAGCAGGTCGAACGCGTCGAGCCGGGCCAGCCGGGGGGCGTCGGTCAGGGAGTAGGCGGCGTTGGCGTCCACCTGGAGGAGCACGTCGTCGCCGAACCGCTCGCGCACGGCCCTGACCGGCTCGACGTCCCAGCCGGGCTCGATCTTGAGCTTGATGCGGACGTAGCCCTCGTCCAGATAGCCGCCGACGGCGTCCAGGAGCTGCGGGATCGAGTCCATGATGCCGACGGACACCCCGCACGGCACCCGGGAGCGGGCCGCGCCGAGGAACCGGCCGAACGACTCGCCCGCCGCCCTGAGCTGCGCGTCCAGCACCGCCGTCTCCACCGCCGCCTTGGCCATGCGATGGCCCTTGATCGGCTCCAGCGCGCGGGCGACGTCGTTCGCGTCGAGGCTCTTCGGCAGGGCGGGCAGCAGGAAGCGGCGGATCACCTCCGCGGCGCCGTCCACGTACTCGGAGGAGTAGAGCGGCTCGGACATGGCCACGCACTCGCCCCACCCCTCGGCATCCGGCGTCACGACCCTGACCAGCAGGACGTCGCGAGAGGTCTCGGTGCCGAACGACGTGCGGAACGGCGCCACCAGCGGCATCGCGATCCGCCGCAGCTCTACCCCAGTGATCTTCACACTTTCTCCACTACATAGAAGGACTTACCGGAGAACCCCGTGACCCTGCGCCCCTCGGCCATCAGCCCGCCGAGCACGTCGCGTACGGCATGCCGCCAGGCCTTGGCCGTTCCCGGGTCGGACCCGCGCAACCCCTCGATGTCCTCAGGCACCGCGACCAGCACGGTGTCGGCGTCGGGGGAGCCGGGCGCCGGGCGCCCGCCCTCGTCGGCGAGGGCGATCACCGCGTCCGGCGGCACCTGCGCTGCCACCGGCTCGCGACGCGCGAGCGCCGCCACGTGCGGCGCGGTCAGCGACCAGACGGCGAGCAGCCGGTCGGACTCGTCGCCCTGGTTGATCGCGTCGCCCATGACCCCGTAGAAGCACGGCAGGTACTCCTGCGGCCGGGCGCCCAGCTTGGCCAGGTTGAAATGGGCGTTGCGGCGCACCAGGGGATCGTAGGTCCAGGTGATGCGGCCGAGCTCGCGCTCCAGGGCCCAGCGGCGCTGGTGCAGCTTGAGCTCCAGCCCGATGCCGCGCCCGGCCGCCGTGCCGGTGACGTGCGAGTGCAGCGCGCCGCCCGCGGCGAGGAACCCGACCGAGCCGCCCACCAGCCGGTCGCCCTCGAAGGCGCCGGCCACGTAGCCGCCCGCGTGCGCGAGCGCCACCATCATCTCCATGGTGATGGGCGGGTCACCGGGCCCGAAATGCCAGATGTCCTCGAACAGCGCGTAGACGCGCTCGAACTCCGCGATCTCGTGGAGCTCCCTGACCACGGCCAACCTGCCGCCTCCCTTCACGCGACGTCTCGTGGGACGTCTCAGCCGAGACATGGACACCCACCGGAGACGTTATGCCATGGCGCGGGCACCGGATTCGTGCCGGATCACCAAGAGAGAGGCGTTCCTTCGTCCGCATGCCCCATCGGGCGATTCAGGGGGTGCCCGCGCAGGGGGCGATGCGGATCCGGCTGGGCGCCACCTGGCTGAGGCGTACGGACTCCAGCGGCACCGTGACCTCCGGCGTCCGGTAGCGCCCGCCCGCGAACCACGCGGCCAGGCACGCCCGCAGCGCCGGCTCCGTCACGTTCCCGTCGAGGGAGCTGCGGCCGTCGCGGCAGATCTCGGCCACGCACGGGCCCGGCTGCGCCGCCAGCGCCAGCCCGGCGACGGTCGCGCCCGCCAGCGCGCCGAGATCACCGCGCGTCCAGCCGTAGTGCCACATGCCCGCCGCCACCACCGGCGCGGCGGGGCAGCAGCCGGGTGCGGTGATCACCACGTCCAGCCCCTGGAGCAGCGCCCGCGCGATCTCTCCCGCGCCGCACGCGGCGCGGGAGCCGACCCGCAGGCCGGGCAGCGCCGGCACGGGGCCGCCCGTCGCGTAGATGAGCTTGGTGCCCGTACGGAGCTGGCCGGGGCCGCTGTCGCGCCATCCGCAGACGACGACGTCGACGGACTCGGCAGACCTCCACGTGCCGATACGCAGCATATTTCATGGATTACCCTTTGCCGTGAATCGTCACACACAGTCACGGCTGGAAGGGCGGAAGTCAGCGCAGGCTCCTGGCGTCCAGCTCGCGCAGGACCCGCGACACCACCTGAGGGTCGGCGCTGGGGTCCCGCCGGGCGTCCAGGACCGCCTGCCTGGCGGCGGACATCATCTCCCCCTGCACCCGGCGCACCAGCTTGACCCGCCGCGCCCGCTGCTCGTACGCCTCGCGCCGCTCCTCGTCGGCCGCCTCGGGGCTGATCCGCAGCGCGTAATCCGTCATGCGCCGGTCGAGCGCCTCGACGATCTCGTCGGGCAGGTCCTCGGCCTCGTCGATCTCCCGCAGCCGCCGCCTGGCCGCCTTGGCGGCACGGAGCGCCAGCGTCTTCTCCAGCTCCCGCTCGGCCGCCGTGTCGGCCTTGACCCCCAGCCTCGACACCAGCCACGGCAGCGTCAGCCCCTGGGCCACCAGCGTCGTCAGGATGACGGCGAACGCGACGAACACGATCACCGAGCGCTCGGGGAACGGCGACCCGTCGTGGATCTCCAGCGGGATGGCCAGCGCCAGCGCCACCGACGCCACCCCGCGCATCCCGGCCCACCACATGACCACGGTCTCCCGCCAGGTCAGCGGGATCTCGGTGGTCTCGTGCCCGGCCGCGCTCGTCTTCTTGGCCAGCCAGGCCGCCGGGAGCAGCCAGACGAGCCGTACGAGCACCACCACCGCCACCACGACGGCGCTCCAGCCGAGCACGAGCCAGGGCCGGCCGTGCACCGTGCCGAGCACGCCGTGCAGCTCCAGCCCGATCAGCCCGAACGCGATCCCCGTCACCAGCGTGTCCACGACCTGCCAGAACGTCCCGGCCGCGAACCTGCCGACCACGTCGTCCGCGTCCGACATGCGATCGCTGAGGTAGAACGCGCTGGTCAGCACCGCCAGCACGCCGGACCCGCGCAGCTCGTCCGCCAGCGCGTACGCCACGAACGGCACCACCAGCGACAGCCCCACCTGCAGCGTGGCGTCGCCGAGCAGGTCCATCAGCCAGGCACCCAGCCACCCGAGCGCCAGCCCCACCAGCACGGCCACCACCGCCGACAGCACGAACTCGGTCAGCGCCCCCGGCCACGAGAACGCGCCGGTCACGACGGCCGCGATGGCCACGTGGTAGAGCACGATCGCGGTGACGTCGTTGAACAGGCCCTCGCCTTCGAGCAGCGACACCATGCGCCTGGGCAGGCCGAGCCGCCCGGCCACCGCCGTGGCCGCGACCGGGTCGGGCGGCGCGACGAGCGCGCCCAGCGCCACGGCCGCCGCCAGCGGCAGCCCGGGCACGAGCGCGTGCGCCGTCACCGCCACGGCCGCCGTCGTCACGAACACCAGCGCCACCGCCAGCAGGAAGATCGGCTGCCAGTTCGCGGCGAACTGCCGCCACGACGTACGCTGCACCGCCGCGTACAGCAGCGGCGGCAGCAGCAGGGGCAGCACGACGCCCGGCGGGATGTCCACGTCGGGGACGAAGGGCAGGACGGCGAGCACGATGCCGAGCAGCGTCATCAGCACCGGCGCCGGCAATCCGAGCCGGTCGCCGACCGGGACCGTGATCAGCGCGCCCAGCAACACCAGCATGAGCAGCACGAACTGGTCCACGACACCCCCCGTCGGTCGCCGACCAGCGTAATCGAGCGCTCACGGCCCGTGCGCGCGCCCCGCCCGTCACCGGTCCAGCAGTCACGGGGCGTGCGTGCGGGAGGTCTCTTACCGGTCGAGGACGCGCAGGGTGTGCGGGGACGCGCCCAGCACCACCGGCCCGTCGTCCGTGCAGGCCACCACGTCGGCCACCCGCGCCCCGAACAGGTCCGGCACGTAGATGGCCGGCTCCAGGCAGAAGGTCATCCCGGCCGCCAGCACGGTGTCCTCCCCGGGCCGCGGCCCCTCGTCATGGCCCAGCCCGACGCCCCTGCCGACGTGCGCCGCCGCGAACCGCCCGTACCCGCTCCCGTCGATCACCTCGCCGACGGCCCTGGCCAGCTCGCCCGCGGGCACGGCGGGCCGCAACGCGGCCAGCCCGGCCCGGTAGGCGGCCAGCACCACCGAGTACATGGCCTCGAAGTCCTCGGGCGGCTCGGCCACGGCGAACACCCTGGCCACCTCCGCGCAGTAGCCGCCCCACCGCCCGCACACCGAGACCAGCAGCGCGTCCCCGGGATTGATCACCCGCTCGCCCGGCACGTGCGCGGGCCGCGCCGTGTGCTCGCCCGCCGCCACCCGCAGCGCCGCCACCTCCTCGCAGCCCGACTCCAGCAGCAGCGCGCGCAGCCGGTGGGCCATCGCCCGCTCGGTCGCCCCGAACCAGGCCAGCTCCCCGGCCTGCGCCAGCACGCCCTCCGCGGCCGCCACCGCACGCCCGATCGCCTCGACCTCGGCCGGCTCCTTACGCAGCCGCAGCGGCGCCAGCACGGAGGAGGCGGGCACCAGCTCCGCCTCGACCGCCAGCGCGAACAGCTCGCGCACCCGCATCTCCGGGTCCACGCCCACCCGCCGCGCGCCCGGGGGCACCAGCCCGGCCGGGTCGGCGGTCTCGGCGACGGCGTCGGAGGTCACGACGAGATACCCGCCGCCGTCACCGTCCCCCCAGAGGAAGCGGAAGTCGGGCGACGGCCGCAGGATCAGCGCGTCGAGCCCGGCCTCCCGCATGGCGGCCCGCACGGCCGCCACGCGCCCCCGCCCCGGCCTCACTTCGGCTCATGCAGCCAGCAGGCGACCGGCCCGAACTCCGGCTCCTTCACACGGCACACGTCCATCACGAGCGGGCAGCGCGGGTGGAACCTGCACCCTTCCGGCGGGTTCGCCGGATCGGGCACGTCACCGGGCAGCTCGGCGGGCAGCACCCCCAGCCCGTCCGGCTTCGGGATGGCCTGCAGCAACGCCTTCGTGTACGGATGCCGCGGCTCCGCCCACACCTCGGCCGTGCCGCCCACCTCCACGATCTTGCCCAGGTACATGACAGCGATCCTGTCGGCGATCAGCCGCACCACGGACAGGTCGTGGCTGATGAACAGCAGCCCCGCGCCCGAGTCCACGGCCAGATCCCGCATCAGCCTGGCCACCTGCGACTGGGCCGAGGCATCCAGCGCCGAGATGGGCTCGTCGCCGATCAGCAGTCGCGGCCGGGCCGCCAGCGCCCTGGCGATGGCGATGCGCTGCCGCTGCCCGCCGGAGAACTCGTGCGGATGCCGCCCCGCGAAGTCGCGCGGCAGCCCGACGCGTTCCAGCAGGTCGGCGGGCGTGGTGGTGGTGTCGCCCGCGGTGCGCAGCCCGTCGGCGATCTGGTCGCCGACCCGGCGCCGCGGGTTGAGCGACGCGTACGGATCCTGGAACACCATCTGGATCCCGGTCAGCTTCCTGCGCCGCAGGCCGAGCGGCGTGACCGGCTGCCCGTCGAAGGCGATGGAGCCCTCGGTGATCGGGTTCAGCCCGCAGACGGCGCGGGCGAGCGTCGACTTGCCGCATCCCGACTCGCCGACCAGGCCCACCACCTCGCCGGGCCGGACGTCGAGGCTCGCCCCCGCGACGGCCCGCACGACGGGCCGGCCGGGGGAGCGGTGCTCGACGACCAGGTCGTCAACGGTCAGCAGGCTCATCGCACCTCCGCATCGGGGCCGGAACCGGGCTCATCGGCCCCTGTGCCGGACGCTGTGTCGGGCAGGGAGTCCAGGAGCGCGCGGGTGTAGGGGTGCGCGGGCTCCCGCAGCACCCGGCCGCGCGGCCCGGACTCCACGACCAGGCCGTCCTTCATCACGCTCACCTCGTCCGCGACCGCCGACATGACGCCGAGGTCGTGGGTGACCAGCAGCACGGCCAGCCCGAGTTCGTCGCACAGGCCGCGCAGCAGCCGCAGCACGCCCGCCTGCACGGTCACGTCCAGCGCCGTCGTGGGCTCGTCGGCGATCAGCACCTTGGGGGAGCAGGCCAGCGCGACGGCGATCGCGATCCGCTGCCGCATCCCGCCGGAGAACTGGTGCGGGAAGCGCCGGTAGGCCTCCTCCGGCCCGGGGATGCGGACCTTGCCCAGCAGCTCCACCGCCCGCTGCCGCGCCTCGGCCTTGCCCAGCCGCAGGTGGTGCCGCATGTGCTCGGTGAGCTGCCGGCCGATGGTGAGCATCGGGTGCAGGCTGGTCGCCGGGTCCTGGAAGACCATGGCGACCTCGCCGCCGCGCACCCGGTTCAGCTCCTTGGGCGGCAGCGTGAGCAGGTCGCGCTCGCCGAGCCTGATCGCGCCGGAGGCCCGCGCGCCGTGCGGCAGCAGGCCCAGCACGGCCAGCCCGGTCATCGTCTTGCCCGAGCCGCTCTCGCCGGCAAGTCCGTGCACGCGGCCCGCTTCGAGCTTGAGGTCGACGCCGCGCAGGATCTCCTTGCCGCCGATCGACACCTTCAGGTCCGTGATGTCCAGCGTCACAGCGCACGCTCCTTGATCGCGCGGGCCGTACGGGGGTCGAGCGCGTCCCGCAGCGTGTCACCGAGGAAGTTGAACGCCAGCACCACCGTCAGGATCGCCAGCCCGGGGAACGTCGCCACCCACCAGCTGTCGAACACGTCCACCCCCGAGGCGACCATCGCGCCCCACTCGGGAGAGGGCGGCTTGGCGCCCAGGCCCAGGAACGACAGGCCGGACAGCAGCAGCAGCGCGGTGCCGATGTCCAGCGTGGCCAGCACGAGGATCGGCCCGGTCACGTTCGGCAGCACGTCCACGCGCAGCGAGCGCCACACCGAGAAGCCCAGCAGCCGCCCGCTCAGCACGAACTCCCGCTCCCGCACGCCCAGCACCAGGCCGCGGGTGACCCTGGCGTAGGCGGGCCAGGCCACCACCAGCACGGCCAGGACCGCGTTGGTCAGGCTCGCCCCGAGCGCCGCCGCCACCACCATGGCGAGGATCACGGTCGGGAACGCGAACACGAGGTCCGCCACCCGCATGATCGTCTCATCCACCCATTTGCCGAAATATCCAGCGCACGCGCCCAGCAGCCCGCCGATCAGCACCGACAACGCCACCAGCAGCAGCGTCAGCGGGATCGACACCCGCGCCCCGTACATGACCCGGCTCAGGATGTCGCGCCCGAGCTGATCGGTGCCGAACCAGTGGCCGGGCCCCGGGGGCGCCAGCCGCGGCAGCTCCTGGGCGAGGGGGTCGTGCGGCGCCAGCAGCGGCGCGGCCAGCGCGACGACCACCCAGGCCACGGCCAGCACGCCGCCGACGATGGCCAGGGGCTGCCGCCACGCCTCGGGGAGCCGCCGCAGCAGGCTCTTGCGGGCCAGCGGGTCCCGGCGTCTCATTGCAGCCTCACTCGGGGATCGATGACGCCGTACAGGACGTCCACGATCAGGTTGATGACCAGGTAGACGATGCCCACGACCAGGCCGACGCCCATGACGGCGGGCAGGTCGAGGGTGGTGGCGCTCTTGTAGGCGTACTGGCCGACGCCCGGCCAGGCGAAGATCGCCTCGACCAGCACGGTGCCGGACAGCAGGCTGCCGAACGCCAGTCCCGCCACGGTGATGATGGGCACCAGGGCCGAGCGCAGCACGTACCTGAGCAGGATGGTCCGGCCGGGCAGGCCCTTGGCCCTGGCGGCGCGGACGTAGTCCTGCCCGAGCACCTCCAGCACCGCCGAGCGGGTGAAGCGGGTGAGCAGCCCGATCGTGTAGAGCGCCAGCACCAGCGCGGGCGTGACCAGATGGCCCGCCGCGGAGGTGAAGATGTCCCAGCGGCCCGCCAGCAGCGCGTCCACCGTCTGCAGCCCGGTCACGGCCGGCGCGGAGCCGAGCGCCGCGTCCACCCGCCCGCTGCCCGGGGTGATCTGCAGCCGGTAGAAGAACACGTAGAACGCCAGCAGTGCCAGCCAGAACGTCGGGACCGAGATGCCGATCAGGCTCAGCACCCGCAGCAGGTGGTCCGGCAGCCGGTCCCTGCGCAGCGCCGCCACGACCCCGAAGGCGACGCCCAGCACCAGCGAGACCAGGATCGCCGCCCCCGCCAGCTCCAGCGTCGCGGGCACGAACTCGGCCAGGTCCTGGCTCACCGGGCGATGACTCTGCTGGCTGGTGCCGAGGTCGCCCTGGACCAGCCCCTGCAGGTGCAGCAGGTACTGCTGCCACAGGGGCTTGTCCAGGCCGTGCTCGGTCCGCCACTGGGCGACGATGGCCGGGTCACCGAGGGCCCGCTGGCCCAGGTTCGCGGCCACGGGGTCGCCGGGCACCAGGTTCGTCAGCACGAACGTGACGAGGGTGATGCCCCAGGCCATCAGCACGGCCAGCAGGATGCGCCGGACGAGGAAGCGCGCGAACGGATGCGCGGACACCTGCGAGCCCCTTACTTGACGCCGAGGTCGGCGACGTCCACCGTCCACACCGGGTGGTACTCCAGCCCGGTCACCGACGCGGCCGTCACGATGTTCTGGCTCGGCTGGATGAGCGGGATGAACGGCCCGGCGGCGTTGAGCTTGGTCTGCACGTCGGCGTAGGCGGTCTTGCGCGCGTCGTCGCCGATGGCCACGGCCGCCTTCGCGCCCGCGTCCTCGATGTCCTTGGCCGCGCCCTCCTTCCAGCCGGCCCGCAGCCCGACCGTCTTGCCGGGCAGGAAGGCCAGGTAGTCGCTCGGGTCCGGGTAGTCAGGACCCCAGTACCACAGGCCCATCTCCTCCTTGCCGTTGCGGTAGTTGTCCAGCGCGGTGGTGACGGGCGCCGGCTGGAGGTCCACCGTGATGCCGACCTCCTTGAGGTTGGCCTGGACGCGCTCGGCCAGCGGCTGGAACGACAGGCCGTTCACGGTCAGCTCGCTCGGGTACTCCAGCTTGACCGTCGGGTTCGACAGCCCGCTGGCCGCCAGCGCCGCCTTGGCGCCCTCGACGTCCCGCTTGGCCCCCTGCTCGGGGGGCAGCGCGCCGAGGAGCTGCGACGGGATGACGCCGGGCGCCTGCGTCGAGCCCTCGCCGGCCAGCTCCAGCAGGCCCGCGTAGTCCACGCCCTTGCGCACGGCCTCCACGAACTTGGCGTTGGGCGTCGTCTTGCTCACCGCGGAGTCCTGGTTGGCCAGCAGGAAGATGACGTTCGCCGAGGCGGTCTTCTTGACCGTCAGGTTCGCGGGCATGCCGGTGACCTGGTCGCCGGACAGGTTCAGGGCCACCTGGCTGTCGCCGCGCTGGACGTTCAGCTTCTGGGTGGCGGCCTCGACGTTGCGGACGACGACCTTGTCGTAGGCGGGCTTGGTCCCGTAGTACTTGGGGTTCGCCTTGAGCGTGACCTGGCTGCTCACGTTGAACGACTCGATCGTGTACGGGCCCGAGCCGGCGGAGGCCGAGTTCAGGTACTGCTCGGCCTTGTCCTGGGCGTCCGCGGTCGCGCCGTGCTCCTTGGCGACCTTGCTGTTGATGATGCCCAGCGCCGGGTTCGGCAGGATGTACGGCAGCGCCGGGTTGGCCGCCTTCGACGTCATCGTGATCGTCGAGTCGTCCTTCTTGGCCACCTCCACGCCGTCCAGCAGGAACGACGGCGTGCCCTTCATGTCACGCACGCGGTTCAGCGAGAACACCACGTCGTCCGCGGTCACCGGGGAGCCGTCGGCGAACGTGGCGCCCTGCTTCAGCTTGAGCGTCAGCGTCTTGCCGTCCTCGGCCAGCTCGTACGACTCCGCCAGCGCGGGCACCGGCTTGGTCACGTCGGCCCCGTCGAACGTGAGCAGCGTCTCGTAGAGCGCCTTGCCGATGAAGAGGCCCGTCGGCTCGTACGTGCGTCCGGGGTCGGCCGTCTTGAGGTCGAAGGACGTGTCGATGACGAGGGTCTTGCCCCCGCCCGCCGAGGCGGCCGGAGCCTGTGAGGTGCCGCCGCTTCCGCAGGCGGCGAGGGCGAGTGCACCGGCGAGCAGTACAGCCGCCGTCTGCGAGCGGGTCGCCATGTGGGTCCTCCAAAATTGGACGTTCAGCAGAAGGATGCCGAGGATTGTCCGGCAGAACGTCCAGGCGCCGTGCGGTCCGTGAGACGTATATAAAGGTCAGTGAGGTAATGATGAGTGAAATTTCCAGAAATAATGTCAGCGGTGGCGGTCAGCCTGGACGGATCGGTATCGGTCTTGAGCTGGACGACATCCATTTGAAGATCCTCGAGGTCCTGCGCGAGAACGGCAGGATCTCGGTGGCCGCACTGGCCGAGCGGGTGGGCATCTCCCGGGCGAACGCCTACACCCGCTTCGAGGCGCTGCGCGCCGACGGCGCGATCAAGCGGTTCACGGCCGAGATCGACCACGTGCGCACCGGGCTCGGCATCACCGCGCTGATCTTCGTGACCGTGCGGCAGCAGATGTGGAAGCAGTTCAGGGCGGAGCTGGCCAGGATGCCGGAGGTGGAGTACTGCGCGATCACCACCGGCCAGCACGACGCGATGATCCAGGTACGCGTGTCCGACGTGGCGGCGGTGCACACCATGGTGACCGATCGGCTGGCCAACATCCCGGCGGTCAAGGCGACCGAGACCGTGTTCATCCTGGACGAGGTGCTCAGGCGCCCGTATGTGCTGCCGAGCGACCGCGATCAGGCCCGCCACGCGCGGCGGCCCGCGCAGGAGACGCAGGGCGACGTGCCGCTCGGCAAGATGCGCTTCGTCGGCGCGGCCGAGGGCAGGGCCGCCCTGCGCAAGGACGGCTGATGCTCAGCGGATCTCGGTGCACACGCTCACGTGCACCGTGTCGTCCCCGTCGAAGCTGAACTCCTCCACCAGGCGCAGCAGCCCGTCGTCCTGGGCCTCGATGCGGCTGCTGCTCTGCCCGCCCGCCTTGCCGCCGGCCTTCAGCGCGTGCGCGTAGGTGATCGACACCTGGTCGCCGTCCCGCGTGCCGACGAAGCGCCCGTGGGTCACGGTGTCGCCGGTGTAGTCGCCCCACACCACCTCGTCCGCCTCCCAGTACTGGAAGGCGGTGGGACTGTCCTGGTTCACCGCGCTCGCGGTCGAGCTCACCATCACGAATTTGCGGCCGTTGAGATTCACGCCCCCCATGGTCCCCAAGATTTCCGAAATATCAGCATGCGGTTGGACATATGGTGAGGGGCGGCTGTCAATGATCGGCAATCCGTCCAGCGGAGGGCCGCCCGGCGGCCCCGGCGCGACGGCTCAGTCCATCGGCGCCCGGATCTTGGTGGTGAGCGCCACCCGCGAGCTCACGCCGAGCTTGGCATAGGCGTTGCCCAGGTGGTACTCGATGGTCTTCACGCTCAGCACCAGCTCCCTGGCCACCTGCCGGTTCGTCATCCCGGTCGCCACGAGCCGCGCCACCGCCTGCTCCTGCGGCGTCAGCCGCAGCAGCGGCGAGGCCCCGGACTCCGCCCGCGGCAGCCCGCACGCGCTCAGCTCCCGCTCGCACCGATCCGTGTACGGGACCGCGCCCAGCCGCGTGAACAGCCCGAGCCCCAGCTCCAGCTGCGACTGCGCCTGCCTGCGCCGCCCCAGCCTGCGCAGGAACCGTCCGTACGCCAGCCGCAGCCGCGCCTCGTCGAACGGCAGCCCGGCCAGGCCCGAGTGCGCCAGCGCGGTGGTGAACGCGGCGTCGGCCGGCTCGACCTCGTGACGCGCCGCGTGCAGGGCGCCCCGGCAGCGGGCCGCCGTGGCCAGCGCCGACCTCCTGCCCCGCTGCCCGGCCAGCCGCTCGACCTCCACCAGGCGATCTTCCGCCCGGTCCAGCTCGCCCAGCCCGATCAAGGCGTCGACGAGCAGGTCCAGCCACTGCACGACGCCGGGCTCGTACACGATGTCGTGCAGCTTGACCGCCAGCAGCGGCTCCAGCGCCTCGACCGTACGGGCGTGGTCGCCCCTGGCGGCGGCCAGGTGCGCGGCGGCGCTGCACGCGTGCGCCAGCGAGGCCACCGCGCCGTCGCCGGCCCCGTTACCCGCGCCCGCGCCGCCGTTGGCCACGGCCGCCCGCACGTGCGCCTCGGCCAGCGGCCAGTCGCCGCGGGCGGCCGGCACCAGCGCGGCCAGCGCGTGGCAGACGGGGGAGAGCCAGCGCTGGTCGGCGTCGTCGGCCACCGACGCGGCCGTCTCGGTGTGCAGCGCGGCGTCCTCCCAGCGGCCCGCCCGGTACTCGATCTGCCCCAGCATCGCCATGGCCAGCATGCGGAAGGGCACCGACCGCTCGCCGCAGGCGGCGACCGTGCCCGAGAGGTCGGCCAGCCCGCCCGGCAGGTCGTCGCTGTACATGCGCAGCAGCCCGCGCCCGAGCAGCGCGTCCAGCTCGGCGATCGACGCGGTCGCGGGCGAGGGCAGGTTCGCGGTCGCGGCCAGCGCCGCCTCGATCTCGCCCGAGATGCCGAGCCCGTTGAGCTGGGTGTAGCGGTTGTAGTCGATGCTGAAGCGGTAGCCGGGCGAGCTCCTGGCCCGGTCCGCCCACCGGGCCGCCTGCCGGCCCTCGCCCCTGACCAGGTACAGCATGGCGAGCTGCTGCGCCGCCCGCGCCGCCAGCCCCGACTCCGGCGGGCCCGCGCGGTCCCAGGCGGTGGAGAGCTGCGCCCGCGCCTCCTCCACCTGCCCGCGCACCATGGCCAGGTGGCCGAGCGCGTAGCCGCGCACCGCCGGATGCGCCCGCTCGGGCAGCGCCGCGGTCAGCGCGGCCGCCTCCTCCACCCGCCCGTCCAGCAGCAGCGCCTCCACGGCCTCCGCCGCGAGCGGCGCGGGATCGCCCGACAGCTCCGCCGCCGCCTTCAGATGCTCGGCCGCGCTGCCGAACGAGCCCAGCCGCACCTGCGCCCGGCCCAGCTCCGCCAGCTCGGCGGCCAGCTCGGGGCTCGGGCCCGCGACCGCTCCGATGCGGTGCCGCAGCCGCGCCTGCTCGCTCTCCGCCACCAGCGCCGCGCGCGCGTGCAGCGCCGAGCGGTGCGCGGGGCCGAGGTCGCGATAGACGGCCGTCCGGATCAGCGGGTGCGCGAACGCCGCCACGGGACCGCGCGACGAGGATCGCTCCAGCAGCACCCCCTCGCTCACCGCCTGCTCCAGGGCCTGCAGCGGAGCGTCCACGCCGGCCACCCGCGCGGCCAGGTGCAGCGGGCACGACAGGCCCAGCACGCTCACCGCGCTGACCAGCTCGCGCACCGCAGGCGCGCACCTCGCCACCTTGGCCAGCACCAGCATCGCGTACGAGCGCGGCGCCGGCAGCGGCTGCGCCAGGTCGTCCAGCGCGTTCAGCGGCACCTCCTCCAGCAGCGCCCGCAGGTGCAGCGGCACGCCCTCGGTGTGGGCGACCAGCCGCGCCGCCGCCCGCTGCGACACCGCGCCGCCGCCCAGGCCGCTGACCATGGCCTCCACGTCGGGGGCCCGCAGGCCCGACAGCCGCAGCCGGCGCGTGGAGTCGGCGGCGATCAGCCGCAGCAGCCCCTCGGGGCCCGGCAGCAGGGCGGCGTCGCGCAGCATGAGGATCGTCAGCACCCGGTCCACGCGCAGCCTGCGCAGGCAGAACGTCAGCGCGCGCAACGTCGGGGCGTCCGCCCAGTGCACGTCGTCCACGATCAGGCAGAGCGGCTCGGTGAGCTGCCGCTCGCTCAGCACGTCCAGCAGCGCCGCCCCGGCGGCCAGCGGATCCGGCAGGCCGTCCGGCCCGTCCGCCCCCGCCGGTGCGGGCGCGCCGAGGGCGGCGAGCTGCGGCGGCAGCCCGGCGGGGCCGCCGAACAACCTGATCAGCGTCCCGTACGCGAGCAGCGTCTCACCCTCGTCGCCGTCGGTGAACAGCACGTTGGGCGTCCCGCACGTCCCCAGGAACCGGTGGACCAGGGTCGTCTTGCCCATCCCCGCGGCCCCCTCGACCACCACCAGCCTGGGCAGCCCGGCACGCGTACGCCTGAACTCCTCGCCGAGGCATTCGAGCTCATGGTCTCGCCCGACGAACATCGCGCCATGCTCAGCCATCCGGCCTCACCACCCTGGGTCTCTTACGCTTTCGCGGCGCGGCGGACGGCTCAAGTAAGACTTGCGTGTCCCTTTGTCCAGTGTCCGGATGAAATCCAGGGGTTATCCCCAGGTGCCGCCCTAAGGCGCGGGGCCGCCCGGCTCCTTACGCTCACGGTGAGCCGGGAGGGTCGATGCGCTTCGTTGTGGATCTGGAGTACAGAGCGGAAGGGGTGCGGGGGCAGGTCACGCGGGAGGACTGCGACCGGCCGGTGCCCTTCCACGGCTGGCTGGACCTGCTGCGTGTGCTCGAAGGCCCGTACTCCAGGGGAAATCCCTGGGACATTCCCTGACGCGCCGCTCCGCCGCAGGCCGGATCATGGAAGACGTCCCCCCTGTGGGTGGGGCGCGCGCGAAGACCTCCTGGCCGTTCGCGGAGGGACGGCCAAGGTCTTCGCTGCGCAGGTGGACGTGCCCCGGACGTCGTGGCGCAACTGCCACGGGAGCGCGCCGGCCCTCGCCATGCCGGTGCCGGGTCCGGCGGTCACACCGGGGCGGCCACACTGGTAGCCGGGGCCGCCCCGGATCCCCTGCCCCCGGTCCTGTTCGGGGCCCTTTGGGGTGTGTCTCCGGCTCCGCCTTGCCCTGGACTTTACCTTTCCGCGCCTGACGCCATCAATGCGCTGTGTGATAGTAATGTGACACTGCGTATTCGGAGACGTTCGGGAGATCTTCATGGTGGCGTACGCGCTCTCGATCTTGGCGGCGGTGGGCGCGGTGGCGCTCACCGCGCTGGTGTTCAGGAGGGTCAAGCGGGCAGGCGAGGACCGCGATCCCAACGGGCCGTCGGCCGCGCACGCGGGGGCGATGCTGTCGGCCATGTTCCTGCTGGTGTTCGCGATCGCGATCATCGTGCCGTGGACGACGGCCGACGCCGCGCGACTCAACACCCACGCCGAGAGCCAGTCCGCGGTCGACGCCTACTGGGCGGCCGAGGCCCTGCCCGGCACGGCGGGCCAGGAGGTGCGCACCGCCCTGCGCGAGTACGTCGCCTTCGTGATCAGGGACGAGTGGCCGCTGATGGCCGACGGCAAGATGGACCCGGTCGGCGCGGCCAGGATGGACGAGCTGCGCGGCCGCGTCACCGCGCTGCCGGTTAGCGGCGACGACGAGGAAGACGCCAAGAGCACCGTCATCGAGCACATCAGGGCCATCTCCACCGCCCGCGCCCAGCGCACCGCCGACGCCTCCTCGACGCCACCCCAAGGGCTGCTGTTCCTGACGGTCTTCACCGGCATGCTGGTGATCGTCTTCCCGTTCCTGGCCGGAGCGAGACCGCGCGGGCTCGCCATGCTGCCGCTGGTGGCGATGGCGGGGCTGGTCGGGTTCGGCGTCTTCCTGACGTGGGACATCCAGCACGCCTTCTCGGGGCCGCTGGCGGTCGGGCCCGACGCGTTCCGCGGGGCGCTGCAGGAGTTCACGCGGATCGCCGGGGGAATGTGATCGTGGCCGTCAGGCGCGCGCCCCTGCTGCTCGCCGCCGCCTTGTTCGCGGTGTGCGCGAGCGTTCCCGCGTCGGCCGACCGGGAGCCACGGCGGCCGGACCCGGTGCCCGCGGTGACCGTACGCCCGCCCGCGCCCCCCAAGGGGGTCACCGTGGGGCCCAGGGTGTCGGTGCCCAAGGTCCGGACGTGGCGGTCACCGGTGCCCAGGGTGTCGATCTCGGTGCCGCCCGCCCGGCGGCGGGCGAAACCCAAGGTCACCTTGCCGCACGTGACGGTCTACCAGGACGCGGTGTGCACGGGCCGGGTCGTGGTGGGGGAGTGCCCGCGGAAGCAGCCCCGCGAGGCGCCCAGGCCCGCGCCCCGCGCGACGCCGATGCGCCTCCAGCCCGCTCCCGCCGTCGTCCCCGTCCCCCTTCCCTCTCCCGACCCGACGCCCACCGCGCGGTCGCACGTCAAGCGGTTCGCGTCGCCCGGCCGCCGCAAGAACCCGATGACCAGCGTCCTGCTCACCGTCGTCCTCGTGACGGCCATCACCTCGACGACGGCCGTGGCGTTCCGCTCGCGCCGCTGATCAGCTCACGGACTTGAGCGCTTTGGTGCGGGTCTCCAGCGTGGTGCGCAGGGTGGCGGCCTCCTGCGCGGCCTTGGCGGTGTCGGCGCGCTCGTTGCGTCCGTACGCCGCCAGTGCCTGGTCCAGCAGGCCGGTGGCGGTGCCGTCGGCCAGCAGGGTGCGGTAGAGGGCGGCGTACTCGCGGTCGTAGAGCTTCTTGAGCGTGGCGTCCTTGAGGAACTTGTCCTTCAGCGCGTGGCCCATCTGCATCCCGCCCGGCCGCCCGCCCTGTCCGCCCTGCCTGGCCTGACCTCCGGGATCGGCCTGGCCGGTCCGGGCCTGTCCGGTTTGGGCCGGCACGGGCTGGGCCTGGCCGGTTTGGGCCGGCACCGGCTGGGCCTCTCCGGTCTGGGTCGGCACCGGCTGAGCCGGGGCGGTCTGGCGGGCCTGGCCGGCTCGGTTGCCGAAGCCCATGCCGATGGCGTCGCCGGGGCCCGCCGTGGCGTCTCCGCTGAGCGCGAAGTTGAGATCCCAGCTGATCACCTTGAACTTCTTCGTGCCCAGGTCGTACCACAGGTAGTAGTTGCGGCCCGGGCCCGACATGTCGTCGAAGTTGATCAGCAGGTTCTGCAGGACCAGGTAGCGGGCGAACGACTCCACGTCCAGCCGCTCGGCGAGCCCCGTGGCGAAGTCCGCCGCGGGAGCCTGTTCGACCCACTTGATCAGGTCGATGACGGGCTGCAGGTCACGCTGGCCGACCAGGTTGACCTGCTTGAAGTCGTCGGTGTACTCGGTCTGGTCCTCGCCCTGGTAGGCGAACTGGCTGGAGGCCAGCGACTTGTAGAGCACGCCGTCGCCCAGGCTCTCCGCGTAGCCCTCGTCCAGGTACTCGACCACGAGCCTGGGCTTGGCGCCGCGGCCGTTGACGGTGAAGGAGGTGTAGGCGGAGCGCTGGGTGGGCTCGCCCGCCGCGCCGACCATCGCGATGGCCACCGCCTCGTTGAGCAGGGTCGAGGACTGCATGGCGGCGGGGCGTACCGCGAGCTGGGTGTGGCCCTGGTAGCGGCGGCCCGCCACGAACTCGTCGAAGCTGATCAGCCACGGCAGGTTCTCGGGCTCCTCGGCCTTCAACGTCCCGCCCGGCCCGCCGCCGAACCCACCCTGCCGCACCTGCCCGCCACCGGGCTGCTGCCCGCCTCCGGGCTGCTGCGTGCCGCCAGGTTGCTGGCCGCCTCCGGGCTGCTGTCCGTTGCCGGGCGGTTGCGTGTTCCCTGACGGCTGTTCGTTGCCGGGTGGCTGGAAGCCTTCGGGCGGCTGGAAGCCCTCCGCGGGCCGGCCACCACCGCCGGTGGGCACGGAACGCTGGCGGGCCTGTCCCTTCCAGGTCAGCCCCATCAGCGTGGAGTTGCCCTTCAGCCGGATGCCCACACTCGGGATCCTGGTGCCGTCGATGGTCAGGTCCGCCTCGACGTACTTCTTGTCCCCGTCCTTGAAGAACTCGGTCAGCATGTCCTGGTAGCCCTCGTCCCTGAAGGTGAGCTCCACCTGGTGCGGCGTCGCGCCGTCGAACAGCTCCTTGGACCCGTTGACGTTCTGGACCGCGACACGCGACTCGGCGGTCTGGGCGGTGGTGACGTATGGGCGGATGGTGCCGCTGCCGAACACGCCCCAGCAGGCGGTCAGGAACGCCGCGCACAGCGCCACGAGCTTCCAGTTGTGCCGCAGCTTGACCGGGATGCGGTGTTTGAGGTGTCTGGGAGTCGCCATGCCCGCCTACAGGTCGGTCTGGTCGTATCCGGTCAGCACGGTGACCGACTGGCCGTGGTTGCGCTCGCGCAGCCCGGCGATGACGTCCGCGGGCTCGCTGCCCTTCTTGATCTTGACGGTGTACATCAGCTCCATGAGCGCGCCGGCCCTGATCGACTCCATGCTGACCAGCTCGAACTCGTCGGTGTGCCGGACCAGCACGTCCTGGATCGCATTCGTGTAGTCGTCGTCCGACGGCACCTGCACCTTGACGACCTGCCTGCGCACGTTGAGCTGGAACCAGTTGAACCTGCTCATGATCATGATGATCAGCGAGATCGCCACGGCGGCGACCACCGCCAGCAGGTAGAAGCGGGTGCCGACGGCCATGCCGACGCCCATCACCAGGAAGATGAACCCGACGTCCCTGGTCTCCTTGATCGCGTTACGGAACCGCACCACCGACAGGGCGCCGACGAGGGCGAAGGCGCGGGCGATGTTCGAGCCGACGACGAGCATGATCAGTGAGATGAGCATGCCCAGGATGACCAGCGTCTGGACGTAGGACTGGCTGTAGGACACGTTGCGGTGCGTCGCCCGGTACACCCAGCCGATCATGGCGCTGAGCACGAACGACAGCGACATCGCGATCGCGATGTCGGCCACGCTGAACGTGCCGGACAGGTCCTGGAATGAGAAGTCCATGGGGGGTTCAGGCCTCCGTGTAGGCGATCGACCGGCCGGAATCCGGGCCGGCCCCGCGGTCGTGGTCGCGGTCTGGTTCGGTGTCGAGTTCGTGGTCGGGGATGTGGAAGATCGAGCGCGGCGTCAGCCCGTGGGCCTCCACGCTCTGGCAGTACTTGGAGACCCGCACCACCTGCAAATTCCGCTTGGCGGTCAGGTCGGTGAGCCAGTAGGGGACGCGGTCGTTGGCCTTGACCTCGACGATGGCCTTGCGGGCGGGCACGATCAGCCGGTTCTCGGCGTCCGCGCCGAGGTGGAAGTCCCGGTCGCGGCCGCGTACGCGCTGGTCGAAGGTGACGCGCAGGCCGACGTCGGCGTCCCTGCCGATGTAGGCGTGCCGGGTGTAGCCGGTCACGGCGGTGGCGCGCAGGTCCAGGCGGAGGATCAGGTCCAGCACCTCCTCCAGGAAGGCCCCCTGGCCGGGGTCGTGCTCGACGAGCTGCCGCCGTTCGCACAGGCGCAGGGCCTCCGCGTACGGCAGGCTCACCCGGCGCTTCTGGGTGACCCGGTTGACCCGCTGCTTGATCTCGACGAACACCGGCGTGGCGGCGTTCACGGCGAAGCGGTCGCCGTAGTGGCGCAGGCGCAGCTTCCTGCGGAACTTCAGGCCCTCGATCTTCTCCCAGTAGAACCGCAGGTGCCGGGTGTCGTAGTAGACGCTCCAGATGCCGTAGCCGTGCTCGCCGTTGTGGCTGTCCGCGTCGAGGCGCTGCGCGATCTCCTTCCTCAGCTCGGCCGCCTCGGTCACGTCGACGAGATATTTGATCTCGTACCGGTTGAAGGCGTGCAGCTTGCTCGGTGCGCGCAGCCGGTGCCCGGCCTCGCCGGTCACCTCGGCGGCCGTGGCCGCCCGGTCATCGTCGTGAGCTGCCGGGATGGCCTGCTTGCGGAATCTTCGCAGCATGTCGCTCCCTTCGTGTCAGCCCATATGGGACAGCAACAACCTGGGAATAATGTGTGAACGGCTCCGCACCGCACGATGAACCGGTGCTTTCAGCTGCTTTCCGGGCCGCGGACCGGGAGGACGACGCGGAAGGTCGTGCCGTGCCCGCCTGGGCTGCGCGCCTCGATCCGCCCGTCGTGCGCCTCCACCAGCGCCGCCGCGATAGCCAGGCCGAGACCGGTGCCGCCACTGTCGCGTGAGTGAGAGCGGGAGCGGGCGGTGTCCGCCCCGGAGGGATCGGCCCCGGAGAGATCGGCTCGGTAGAAGCGGTCGAACACGTGCGGCAGGTGCTCCGGCGCGATCCCCGGCCCGGCGTCGCGCACCTCCACCACCGCCATCCGCCCTTCCTCCTGCCCCTCGGCCGGCCCTTCCGTCCGCACCAGCACCCGTACGGACGTGCCCGGCGGAGTGTGGGCGACGGCGTTGCCGACCAGGTTGGTGACGACCTGGTGCAGCCGGTGCTCGTCTCCGGTCACCCGTACCGGCCCGTCGTCCAGCACCAGCTCGATCGTCCTGCCCGGGTCGCGGGCCCGCGCCCCGTGCACCACGTCACCCGCGATGACCTGCAGATCCACCTCGGTCAGATCCAGTGCGCGCTCCTGGTCCAGCCGCGCGAGCAGCAGCAGGTCGGCCACCAGCACCCCCATGCGCTCCGCCTCGCCCTCGATCCGGCTCAGGATGCGCGCCACCGCCGGGTCGGGCTCGCTCCGCCCGTGCCGGTAGAGCTCGGCGAACCCGCGAATCGACGTCAGCGGCGTGCGCAGCTCGTGCGAGGCGTCCGCGAGGAAGTGGCGCAGCCGCTGCTCGGAGCGTTCGCGCTGGTGCAGGGCCTCGCTGAGGCGGCCGAGCATGATGTTGAGCGCGCGGCCCAGCCGGCCCGTCTCGGTACGCGGATCGCTGTCGGACACCCGCCGGTCCAGCTCGCCCGCCGCGATGGCCGTGGCCGTGCGTTCCATTCTGGTCAGCGGGCGCAGGCCGAGCCGTACCACCACGAGCGCCACCACACCCAGCGCGGCCAGCACGAGCGTGCCCGCCGCCGCCTCGATGAGCAGGAGCTCGTGCACGGTGCTCCGGTTCGACTCCAGCGACATCGACACCGCCGCCCGGTTGCCGTCCGGCAGGCGCACCACGAGCGTGCGCCACTCGGCGGCGCCCGTCCTGGAGGGCACCGTGATGGGGCCGGCCGGCGGCGCGGCGATCACGCTCGCGGGGACGGCCGGGCCGTCGTCCGAGACGGGGAGGCGGCCGAGGAGCGAGCCCGACGGCGCGAACAGGGAGACGCGGAACTGGGTGGGCAGCTCCACCTCACCCCTGCGCGGCATCGGCGCGCCGGGCGGCGGCGGCCCCTTCCTGAACGTGGCGGCGAACTCGCTGAGCTGCGTGTCCACCCGCGACAGCAGTGACCGGTCGAGCAGCAGCACCCCCGCCGCCGCGAACACCGCCAGCGCCGCGGCCGACAGCCCGAGCAGCGCGGCCAGCAGCCGGTGGCGCAGCGGCAGGCTCCGGCCCATCGGCCGCATCAGCCCGTGGCGCAGACTCTGGCCCATAGGTCGCATCAGCAGCCGGTGGCGCAGGCTCCGGCCCATCAGCGCCGGTCCAGCAGGCTCTGGTCGCGCAGCGAGTAGCCGACGCCGCGCAACGTGTGGATCAGCGGCGGATCGTTCGCGTCGATCTTGCGGCGCAGGTAGCTGATGTAGGACTCCACGATCCGGCTGTCGGCGCCGAAACCGTGGTTCCAGACGCGGTCGAGGATCTGGGACTTGCTGACGACCCGTTCCGCGTTGATCATCAGGTAGCGCAGCAGGCCGAACTCCGTGGGCGACAGGTGGATGCGCCGCCCGGCCCGCCGCACGACGTGGGTCTCCTCGTCCAGCTCCAGGTCGGCGTAGCGGAGCAGGCCGTCGTCGCAGGACTCCGCGCGCGGCCCCGTACGGCGCAGGATCGCGCGGATCCGCAGCACCACCTCCTCCAGGCTGAACGGTTTCGTGACGTAGTCGTCGCCGCCCGCCGTCAGCCCCGCGATCCGGTCGGCCACCGTGTCCCGCGCGGTGAGGAACAGCACGGGCGGGCCGCCGCCGTCCGGCCGCAGCCGCTGCGCCACCGCGAACCCGTCGAGGTCGGGCAGCATCACGTCCAGCAGGATGAGGTCGGGACGGTCCCGGCCCACGAGGTCGAGCGCCTCCGCTCCCGAGGCGGCGGTGCGCACGCGGAAGCCGTTCAGCTCCAGGGCATCGAGCAGCAGCTCGCGGATGTTGGGTTCGTCGTCCACCACGAGCACCACGGGACCGTCCATGCACCCTGTTCTATCCGGTGGACCTGAGAGCCGGGTCACCGGTTGCTGGGCGTCAGCAGAGGTCGCAGGCGGCCGCTGCGGTCGTGGCCGCGCTGCCCACGGCCGCAGCCGGCGCTCTCGCGTGTCAGCAGGTGTCGGCGCCGTCGAAGGACCGGACGCCCCGCGCGACCTTGGACCAGATGGTCCCCCCGGGGCGGACGGTGTAGCAGTCGCCGTCCGTCCCGTGCGCCCACACGATCTTCAGACGGAGGGTGCCGCCGCAGTTGTTGCGCGCGTACCCGGTCTTGGTGATGGTGCCGGAGGTGTGCCAGACGCTGACGCACAGGGGTGCGTTGCCCGCTGGGACGGCGGCGTGAGCTGGGCTTGTCGTGGTGAGGGCACAGCAGGCGAGGGCGACGGCTGTGAGGATCTTGGCAGGCTGGCGCATGGGGGTTCCTTCTTCCGCGGGCAATTATCAACGATTAGTAATCGCATGACTGCGGAAAGTCAACACTCTTGGTGTCCGGTGGCCTCCGTCGCGACGGGTTCTACGCGCTGCGTTCGCGCGCCAGGTCGGCCGTGAAGCGGGCCTCCGCTGCTTTCGGATGCCCGAAATATGGATAACGATCCAACTTCATTCTCGTCAGCCATGGTGATCACTGGCTAATCTCGATCTTCACATTCAGGACTTCGGCGATGAAGTGGCTTGCAACTGGATCGTTCCATGGCTTAGCCGGTTCTGTCCGCCGACAGCGTCCCCCTCAGCCCGTCCAGCTCCCCCGGAGGACCAGTGAGACTACGGTCTCTACTGGCGAGCACGTCCGTGCTCGCCATCACCGCGACGGCCGCGTTGGCCGTCGCGTCACCAGCTCAGGCAGCCACCGATGACCCCGCCGTGGCCAAGAGCCTCGCAGCCGAGGTGCAGAAGGGCGAGAAGGTACGCGCGATCATCGAGATCCAGCGCGGCCAGAAGCCTGCGGAGGTGGCCAGGACCGTCGAAGCGGCCTCCGGCGCGACCAAGGTCATCAGCAAGGCCGACTCCGACGGGTTCCTCGTCGCCACCGTCGACAAGGCGACCCTCGCCGAGCTCAAGACCGACGACCGGGTGAAAGCGGTCTACGAGGACGAGGTAAGCAAGCCGACGCTCGATGTCAGCACCAAGCTGATCGGTTCGGACAAGGCCAACCAGGCGGGCTGGACCGGTAAGGGATCCACCATCGCGATCCTCGACACCGGCATCGACCGGGACCACCCGTTCCTCGCCGGGCGGATCGTGGGCGAGGCCTGCTTCTCCAGCTCCGACCCCGACCCGTACTACCAGGCCGTCCTGGTGTGCCCCAACGGCGAGCCGTCCCAGATCGGCGTGGGCGCGGCCGACGCCGAGACCGCGGCATGCGTCGTGAGCGGCGTGAACAAGTGCTACCACGGCACGCACGTCGCGGGCATCGCGGCCGGGAAGAAGGCCGGACCCGTGTCCTTCAACGGCGTCGCGCCGGAAGCGGGCATCCTGCCGATCCAGGTGTCCAGCAAGTTCGGTGGCCCCATCTGCGAAGATCAGGACACCACCGCGCCCTGCATCCTCAGCTTCACCTCCGACCAGATGCGCGCGCTGCGCCATGTCGAGGAGGTGCGCGCGGCGCTGAACGTCGTAGCGGTCAACATGAGCATCGGCGGCGGTCCGAGGTACCAGGTCCACTGTAACGGCGCTCCTCTTGAGACGGAGATCCTCAGCCTCAAGAGCTCCGGCGTGGCCACCGTCATCTCGTCGGGCAACAACGGGCACGAGAACGGCATCGTCCGCCCCGCCTGCATCGCCGCAGCGGTCGCCGTCGGCGCGACCGACGACAACGACGCTCCCGCCCCCTTCGGCAACCGCGGCCCCCTGATCGACCTGTTCGCGCCCGGCGTGGCCATCGACTCCTCCGTACCCGGCAACACCTTCAGGGTCCTGAACGGCACCTCCATGTCCGCACCTCACGTCGCGGGGGCCCTGGCGCTGGTCCGGCAGGCCTACCCGGCGCTGTCCGGCGACGAGCTCGTCGAGAAGCTGCGGGCCACCGGCAAGAGCATCACCTACCGCAGCGGCGACACCATGGTGACCACCAAGCGGATCGACCTCACTGCCGCACTCCCGCCCAGGCCGACCGCGTCTCCCACACCGGCGAGCACACCGGCGAGCACCCCGGCCGCCACCGCCGCCGCCACGCCGAAGCCGAGCCCGACCGCCGGCCCCACCAGCCGCGGCACGGTCTCGGACCCGATCACGGACACCGGCCCCCTACCGGTCCCGGACACATGTGAGCGAGGCAAGGGCGCCGAACCGCTGAACGCCAAGCGGTGGGCGACCGAGATGCGCCGCGGAAAGGGGACGCTGACCGACAGGACCCTCGTCTGCTACCTGTCGCTCGCGCAGAACGGCAGCAAGGTCTTCCCCGAGGTGACCGACGCCGGCTCCCTCGGCAAGGCCTACAAGGTTCTCGTCCCCAAGAGCAGGACCGCCAAGACTCTGCTCGACCGTGAGCTGCTGGCCGCCTGGCTCAACTACGCGCACGGCGTCCACGACGGCTCCACCAAGGTCCACGGCTCCACCACGTTGACGAAGGCCATCGGCAGCGCCGAGCGGTACCGCACCGCCAAGGGCACGTCCGCCCAGCTCAAGAAGGCGGCCGGCTACCTGTACAAGCACGTCAACAAGTAGGGGGCGCTGAATGCCGTGATACTTCGCGACGTGGCACACTGACCGGCGGAACGACGATCAAGGGGGCAAGGGTGGCCGCGGAAGAGGTGCTCGCCGGGGGCGGCGTCAACCACGTCGTGCGGGTCGGGGGGACCGTGCGCCGGCCCACAGGGCCGTGGACGCCGGCCGTGCACGCCCTGCTCGGCCACCTGGCGGCGCGCGGGTTCCGCGGCGCGCCGCGCAGCCACGGGATCGACGGCGAGGGCAGGGAGATCCTGGACTTCGTGCCCGGCGAGGTCGCCCACTACCCCGTGCCGGACGAGGTGCGCTCGGAGGAGTCCCTGGCCGCCGTGGGGCGGCTGCTGCGGGAGTATCACGACGCCACCGCCGGCTTCCCGGAATCTCCGGACCTCACCTGGTATTTCCCGCCGATGAGCCCGGCCGAGGTCATCTGCCACGGGGACGCGGCCACGTACAACTGCGTGTTCCGCGACGGGCTGCCGGTGGCGTTCATCGACTTCGACACCGCGCATCCGGGGCCGCGGATCTGGGACGTGGCCTACACCGCCTACCGGTTCGTGCCGCTCAGTGATCCGGGGCACGCGGACTCGTGCCCGGTGGCGGAGCAGGCGCGGTGGCTGCGGCTGTTCGCGGACGCGTACGAGCTGGGGGCCGCCGACCGCGGCGCGCTGGTCGAGACGGCGCTGGCCCGGCTGGAGCAGCTGATCAGTCACATGCACGAGCAGGCCGCCGCCGGCAGCGAGGCGTTCGCCCGCATCGTCGCGCGCGGCGACGACCAGCACTACCGCGTGGACATCGGCCACCTGACCCGCCATCGGGCCACGCTGCAGGCGGCGCTCGCCTGAGCGCGTCGGCGCGCTACGTCCGGCTCGACCTGACCCCAGCGGGCCACGGCCTGCGGATACTCCCTGTGGGAGTTCGGGGTTCACGGCTGAGGGACGCGGGCGGTTCCGTTCTGTGGCGGGACCGCCCGCGCCCGGCTACTTGCCGAAGCCGGCGGTCAGCCCGCTGAGGAGCTGGCGGCGGCCCACCACGTACAGGATGAGGATGGGCAGCGTGGTCAGCACGACCGAGGCGAGCACGGCCGGCACGTTCACGCTGTACTGGCCCTGGAAGCTCCACAGCGCGAGCGGCAGCGTGCGCTTGTCCGGGCTCTGCGTGAGGATCAGGGGCAGCAGGAAGTTGTTCCAGACCTGCAGCGAGTTGTAGACGAGCACCGTCACCACGGCGGGCCGGGTCAGCGGCAGCGCCAGCCGCCACAGGGTGCCCCACTCGGTGGCGCCGTCCAGCCGCATCGACTCGAACAGCTCCTTGGGCACGTCCCTGATGAAGTTCGACAGCACCAGCACCGACAGCGGGATGGCGAAGGCGATCGACGGCAGGACCATGCCCAGCAGGGAGTCGTACAGGTGCAGCCGGATGATGATCAGGTAGATCGGGATGACCGTCGCCTGCAGCGGGATGGCCAGGCCCATGAGGAACAACGAGTTCGTCCACCGCAGGAACCGGCCCCTGCCGCCGCGCACGATCGCGTAGGCCGCCATGAAGGAGACCGTGACCGCCGGCACCACCGCGCCGAGGGTGACGATGAGGCTGTTGAGGAAGTACAGGGCGAAGTCCGACTCGATGACCATCCGGTAGTTGGCCAGGGTCGGCTCGACCGGCGGGGCGAACGGGTTCGAGGCGTAGTAGCTGCTCTGCGCCTTGAAGCTGGTGATGACGATCCAGTAGATCGGCACCATCACGATCAGCAGCCAGATCCACCCGGCCGAGCCGCCCACCCAGTTGCGGTGGCGGGCGACCGTCCTCCCGCGGTGCCGGGGCGCATGCGGGGACGTCCGCCGCTGGTCCTTCGTCAGCGTGGCCGCCATGTCAGGCCCCTTCCAGCTGGCTCGCCGAGGCGTCGCGGCCGCCGAGCCTGCGCAGCACGAGCGCCAGCACCAGGCCCACGAGGACGAGGATGACCGCGATCGCGCTGGCCGGGCCCATGAGGTTGGCCTGGAAGCCGCGCTTGTACATGTCGAGTGCGAGCACCCGGGTGGCGTCGCCCGGGCCGCCCGCGGTGAGCACGAAGATCAGGTCGAAGAAGGTCAGCGAGCCGACGACCATGAGGGTGGACGACGTGATGATCGTGTACTTGAGCTGCGGCAGCGTGATGCTGAAGAACTTGCGGACGCGGCCCGCGCCGTCGATCTCCGCGGCCTCGTACATCGAGCGGGGGATCTGCCGTACGCCGCCCTGGTAGATCAGCGAGTGGAACGGGATGTACTGCCACGACACCACGAAGATGACCACGCCGAAGGCGAGGTACGGGTCGCCGAGCCAGTCCTGCACGAGCAGGTCGATCCCCAGCCCGGCGCCGAGCCCGAAGTTCGGGTCGAGCAGCGCCTTGTACGTGATCGCGATGGCCGCCGAGCTGAGCAGCAGCGGGATGAAGTACAGCACCGACAGCAGCGCGCGGTAGCGCTGGGCGCCGGCCAGGAACACGCCTAGCAGGATGCTCGCCGGCGTCTGCACCGCCCAGGACAGCGCCATGACCAGGAACGTCACCCACAGCGCGTGCGGCAGCCCGGGGTCGGCGAGGATGGCGCGCCAGCTCTCGAAGCCCGCGAAGTTGATGTCGCCGAGCCCGTCCCAGGAGGTGAGGCTCAGCACGAGGACGCCAACGAGCGGGACCACGCCGAATCCGACGAAGAACACCAGCGCGGGCACGGCCAGCCAGGCGAGGCCGCCGCGGCCGGTTCGCTTACCGGCCGTGGCGGCGCTGGTGGTGGCCACGCTCACTTGCCGATGACCGCGTTCATGTTCGCCGCGAACTCCTTCGGCGAGATCGACAGCTGGAACAACTTGGAGATGTTGTCCAGCAGCACCTCGGCGGCGGTCGGGCTGAGCGCCTGGTCCCACGACTGGGCGAAGCTCTTGGCGTTGACCGCGATGCCGTAGACGAACTTCAGGAAGTCGGCGTCCTTGGAGGCGGCGAACGCGCTGTCGGCGCCCTTGAGGATCGGCACCGCGCCGGTCTCGACCCACTCCTTCGCCGACGTCTCGCTGATCAGCTCGGTGGAGAAGAACTTCTTGGCGATCTCCTTCTGCTCCGGGGTCGCCTTGGAGGAGATCGAGAGGTACTGGCCGGGGTTGCCGACGGTGTTGCTCGCGTCGCCCTTGCCGCCGTCGATCGGCGGGAAGTTCATGTAGCCGAGGTTGCCGCCGGAGACGAAGTCGCCGCCGTCGGTGGACATGCTGCCGTACGTCCAGCCGCCGTGCAGCATCATCGCCGCCTTGCCGGTGTACAGCAGCGCCTGGTCGGCGTTGGAGTCGGCGGTGATCGAGGAGAAGCCCTTGATGAACCCGTTGGCCTTGATCAGCTCCTGCATCTTGCCCAGGGCGTCGATCGCGACCGGGTTGCTCCAGGCGTCCTTCTGCGCGTCGAACACGGCCTGGAACACCTCGGGGCCGCCCAGCCGGTCGAAGAGGAACTCCAGCCACATCATGTTCGTCCAGCGCGACTGCCCGCCGAGCGAGAACGGCGCGATGCCCTTGGCGTTGAACTTCGGCACCAGGTCCATGATGTCGCCCCAGGTCTGGGGCGGCTGTGCGCCGATCTTCTCGAAGGAGCGCTTGTCGTAGTACAGGACGATCGGCTGCATCGTCTCGCACGGCATCGCGTAGACCTTGCCGTCGATGGTCGCCGCGCCGAACGAGGAGGGGAACAGCCGGTCCTTGACCGCCGGGTTCTGGTCGAACCACGAGGTGAGGTCGTCGACCTGGCCCGCCTGCACGTAGCTGCGCAGCGTGCCGCCGCCCCAGCCCCAGATGAGCGTGGGGGCCTGGCCGGCCCCGATCGCCGTCTTGATCTTCGTCTTGAAAGCGTCGTTCTGGAAGGTCGTCCCCGTGATCTGCCCGTTCGGGTTGGCCTTGTTGAACCGCTCCATGGTCCTGGTGCGCACGCCCTCCTGCGGCTGCGTCGACAGGTACCAGTAAGTGGCGCCAGCGCCGCCGCCGCCACTGCTGGCGCCGGTGCCGGGCTTGGTAGGCCCGGAGCTGCCGCACGCGGCCAACGCCGCTCCCAAGGGCACGCCCATGGAGAGGCTGAGGAATGTGCGGCGAGAGGTGTTCCTTGACTCCACGCTGATCTCCGTACTCGAGTGCCGCTGGCTGGCCGCGGCGCGTTGATCATCGGATGCGGTGGCCGGCGGTCGTGGAAAGACGTCTCCCGACGCCACTAATCCACTCCTCCTTGAGTCAGCTCTCCGAAACATTTTCGACATGACCGCGGGGGTCGCCAATCTAGGTTTCTGGTATGGGCGTGTCAAGACCCGTTGCCCCCGAAACCCCCCTGGCTCTCGGGTGAGGCGCGTGTAAGGTACTCTCGCGCGGCCTCTCGCCGGATGACGGCAAAAAGGAGGTTCTCCGTCGCGGCCGCCCCATGTCGTCGAAATATTTCGAAAAGCTTGCGACGGAAACCCAGCTCTTAAGGAGAGCACATGACGGCTCTTGATCGGACTTTCGCGGCGGACCGGGTTCTTCACCCGTGGCAGGACCCGGCGCTCCCCGTGGCCGAGCGAGTCGACGCCCTCCTGGCCGAGATGACACTGGAGGAGAAGGTCGGCCAGCTTGGCAGCCGCTGGCTCGGCAACGACATGCAGGACGCCGGCGACCCGCCGCCGGACGCCGACCCGCTGAACGTGGCTCCGATGCAGGACGTGTTCGCGGCGTCGGGCACCGTGCCCCTGGAGGAGGCGATCCGCCACGGGCTCGGCCACCTGACCCGCGTGTACGGCAGCGCCCCGGTGACCGCCGAGCAGGGCGCGGCGGAGACCGTACGCCTGCAGCGCGCGGTCGTCGAGCGCTCCAGGCTCGGCATCCCGGCCATCGTCCACGAGGAGTGCCTGACCGGGTTCACCACCTACGGCGCGACCGTCTACCCGGCGGCCATCGCGTGGGCGGCGACGTTCGACCCCGGGCTGGTGGAGCGGATGGCCGCGGCGATCGGGCGCGACCTGCGGGCCGTGGGCGTGCACCAGGGCCTGTCGCCGGTGCTGGACGTGGTGCGCGACTACCGGTGGGGCCGGGTCGAGGAGACCATGGGCGAGGACCCGTACCTGGTCGCGATGCTCGGCGCGGCCTACGTGCGCGGGCTGGAGGGCGCCGGGGTC
The DNA here is from genome assembly GCF_039539705.1 of Nonomuraea rosea. NCBI lineage: Bacteria > Bacillati > Actinomycetota > Actinomycetes > Streptosporangiales > Streptosporangiaceae > Nonomuraea > Nonomuraea rosea. The sequence goes on from NZ_BAABDQ010000025.1 coordinate 157,228, forward strand.
ATCGCCACGCTCAAGCACTTCGCCGGCTACTCCGCCTCCAGGGCCGCGCGCAACCACGGTCCCGTGCCGATGGGCCGCCGCGAGCTGATGGACATGATCCTGCCGGCGTTCGAGACGGCGATCGCCCTGGGCGGCGCCGGCTCGGTGATGAACTCCTACGCCGACGTGGACGGCGTCCCCGCCGCGGCCGACTCCTGGCTGCTGACCGAGGTACTGCGCGAGGAGTGGGGCTTCACCGGCACCGTCGTCTCCGACTACTGGGCCGTGCCGTTCCTGGCGACGATGCACCGGGTCGCCGCCGACCCCGGCGAGGCCGGCGCCCAGGCGCTCGCCGCCGGGATCGACGTCGAGCTGCCCGACACGCTCGGGTTCGGGCAGGGCCTGGCCGAACGGGTGCGCCGCGGCGAGCTGCCCGAGTCCCTGGTGGACCGCGCCGCGCGCCGCCTGCTCACCCAGAAGGTACGGCTCGGCCTGCTCGACCCCTCCTGGACGCCCGAGGGCTCGGTCGCCGGGGCCGCCACCGTGGACCTGGACTCGCCGGCCAACCGGGAGCTGGCCCGGGAGCTGGCCGAGCGGTCCGTCATCCTGCTCGCGGCGGGGGACGTCCTGCCCCTGCTCGGCGAGGGACGGACGGCCCCCGCCCGCGTCGCCGTCGTCGGGCCCGCCGCCGACGACCCCCGTACGTTCATGGGCTGCTACGCCTTCCCCAACCACGTCCTGCCCCGCCACCCCGGCTTCGGGCTCGGCATCGAGGCGCCCACCGTCCTCGACGCGCTGCGCGCCGAGCTGCCCGGTGCCGCGATCACCTACGAGCGCGGCTGCGACGTGCGCGACGAGGACCGCTCCGGCTTCCCCGCCGCCGTGGCCGCCGCCCGCGCGGCGGACCTGTGCGTGGCCGTCGTGGGCGACCTGGCGGGCCTGTTCGGGCAGGGCACCTCGGGCGAGGGCTGCGACGCCGAGGACCTGCGGCTGCCCGGCCCGCAGGCCGGCCTGCTGGCCGAGCTCGCCGCCACGGGCACGCCCGTCGTCGTGGTGGTCGTCTCCGGCCGCCCGTACGCCCTGGGCGAGGTCCACGCGGACGCCGCCGCGCTCGTCCAGGCGTTCATGCCCGGCGAGGAGGGCGGGGCGGCGATCGCCGGCGTGCTCTCCGGCCGGATCCAGCCCGCCGGGCGGCTGCCCGTGCAGATCCCGCGCACCCCCGGCGGCCAGCCGGGCACCTACCTGCAGCCGCCGCTCGGCGCCGACAGCCACGGCATCAGCAACCTCGACCCGTCCCCGCTGTTCCCCTTCGGGCACGGCCTGTCCTACACCACGTTCGAGGTCGGCGACCTGCTGATCAGCGACGCCGAAGTGCCGACGGACGGCGAGTTCACCGTCTCCGTCACCGTGCGCAACACCGGCGGCCGGGCCGGCGAGGAGGTCGTCCAGCTCTACCTGCACGACGTCCTGGCGCAGGTCACCCGGCCCGTGCGGCAGCTCGCCGGGTTCGCCCGGGTCCGGCTGGAGCCGGGCGAGTCCACCGGCGTGCGCTTCCACGTGCACGCCGACCGCACCGCCTTCACCGGCCGCGACCTCCGCCGCGTCGTCGAGCCGGGGGACGTGGAGGTGCTCGTCGGCACGTCGGCGGCCGACCTGCCGTGCCGGGGCGGCGTACGATTGACCGGCCCGTCGCGATACGTGGGCCGGGACCGCCGGCTCGTCACGCCCGTGGACGTGGGATCCGCCGCTCGGCAGCAAGGGGGTGGAGATGACGGCCAGTCCTAGACGCACCACCCTCGCCACGGTCGCCGCCTCGGCGGGCGTGTCGGTGGCGACCGTCTCCAAGGTGCTCAACGGCCGCAGCGACGTCGCGCCGGCCACCCGGTCGCTGGTGCAGTCGCTGTTGCAGCAGCACGACTACGTGGCGCCGGCGCCGCGCCGGGGGGAGACGACCGGGATCACCACCGTCGAGGTGCAGTTCGACGCGGACCTCAACGCGTACTCGACGGAGATCATCCAGGGCGTGGTGGCGGCGGGGGCAGAGGCCGGGGTGGGCGTCGTGATCAGCATCAGGAAGGGCGCCGACCGCACCACGGGGTGGGCCCGCGACCTCGTCACGGCGGGCCGGCGGGCGCTGATCGCGGTGACCAGCCAGATGACCGCCCGCCACCTCGCCGCGCTGTCCAGGGCGCGGCTGCCGCTCGTCCTGATCGACCCGCTGAACCTGCCGCGCACCCGCGTGACCAGCATCGGCTCCACCAACTTCGCCGGCGGGCTGGCCGCCACCCACCACCTGCTCTCGCTCGGGCACCGGCGCATCGCCTACATCGGCGGCCCCGCCACCGCCGCCTGCAACCAGGCCCGCCTGCACGGCTACCGGGCGGCCATGGAGTCGGAGGGCGCGCCCGTGCTGCCCGGCTACGCCCTGTCGGGGCACTTCCGCTACCACGACGGGGTGGCGGGCGCGGAGGCCGTCCTGGACCTGCCGCAGGCGCCGACGGCCATCTTCGCCGGGAGCGACGAGACGGCGCTCGGGGTGATGGAGGCGGCGCGGGCGCGGGGGCTGCGCATCCCGGACGATCTCAGCGTGGTGGGGTTCGACGACACGCAGATCGCCCAGATGGCCTCGCCGCCGCTCACGACGGTCCGGCAGCCGTTGCGGGAGATGGGGGGCGTGGCCTTGCGGACGGCGCTGCGGCTGGCGGCGGGGGAGAGGGTCGACTCCCATCATGTGGAGCTCGCCACCGAGCTGGTGGTCCGCGGCTCCACAGCTCCAGTGCCCGGCCGCCTCCACCCCTGACACCGGCCCTCGCCTCCCGGGCCCCGGTGTGGCGGCCGGTGTGATCGCGGGTCAGCCGCCTTTCGCGACGGTGGTGAGGCAGGCGGGGCAGTCGCCGGTCACCTTCTCGCCCCACGACCGCAGGTGCCCCAGCGCGTCCTCCTCCTTGGCCCGCGCCGCCCGGGCGGCGTCCTGGCCGCCGGTCTCCAGGGAGGTCGCCAGCAGGTCGAACGCGTCGGCCTGCGCCTGGGTGAACGCGATCCAGTCCCGGTGGGCGGCGCGGGCCGGCGTACTGACCGGCTGGTACGCCCGTGCCTCGCTGAGCAGGGCCCGCATCGGGACCAGCGCTTCCGCGCGCAACCTGGCGGCCTTGCGGGCCGGGGTCGCGTCGTCGGCGACGATCGCGTTCCTGGCCGTACGGGCGCTCTGGAGCCGGTCCAGGAGGGTGGGCGCGAGGACGTTCAGGTAGTGGGCGGCCTCCAGGCGGGCGGTCAGCGGTGGCGGGATGGGGACGGACTCGTACGAGCCGACGAGCGGAACCCGCGCGGCGATCACCACCCCGGCCAACGCCAGCCCGAGCACCGCCGTCCCCGCCACCCGCCGCACAACCGAACCGCCGGCCGCCCGAGGCACGGCGAAGCCACCGGAACCCGCCGCACCGGCTGCCCGCGGGCTGGAGGAGCCACCAGGAACGCTCGCGTCGGCTGCCTGGGGACCGGACGACTCAGCAGGGACCCGCGCGCTTCGCCGGAGCAGGAGGGCGGCCGGGGCAGCGAGGACGGCGAAGACGAACCCGACGAGCAGCGGCCGGGGAATGACCACGAGCACGAATCCGAGGGCGGGCCGGCCGCCGAGGACGGTGGTCACCACGACGTGCCCGACCCCGGCCACGAGCCCGGCCAGCGGTCCCACCAGCAGCGCACCACCGACGCCGCGCCACGACGACAGCGCCTGCACCACCGCCGCCGCCACGCAGGCCGCCGCGGTCAGCCACATGCCGGTGTACACGTGCTGCGCCCGCTCCGGCATGGTGTCCGCAGGGCCCATGACCAGTTCGAACGCGAGCATGGCCATGGCGCTCACCACCCCGGCCGCGACGGCGACCCCCACAGCCCCAGCCATCCACCCGACCCCGGATGCGGCACCCGCGCCCGGCCCCACATCCGGTCCGGCGCTCGGTTCCGCGCTCGCGTCCAGGTTCGGTCCGGTGTCCGGTCGTGCGTTGGCTGTGTCCGGGTCCAGCCCCGGCGCCGGCGGTCGCGGGGGTGGCTCGATCAGCCAGCCGGGGATGGGTGGGCCGCGCCGGGAGGCGGCTTGGGCCCAGGCGGCTGCGGCGGCCGGCATGAGCACGGCGCCCAGGACCGGCCACGTCCACGGCATGTTGACCAGCCACAACCGGGCCACCTCCCACCCGCCCTGGTCAAGGGCGAGATCGGCCTGACCCGCCAGCCACAGCACCGTGGCGAACAGCACCCAGTTGACCCCCACCGCGAGCACCCAGGAGACCCGCCGCGACATCGCCGGCGCGGCGTCCGCCCAGAGCTCACCGAGCCCGGCGGCCAGCACCGTCGCGCCCAGCCCGGCCCAGCCCGTCACCGCCACCGTCCAGCCGGGGTCGACCCCGGTCTGGGCGAGCGAGGCCACCTGACCGGCGACGAGCCCCGCCGCCACCCCGGACGCGACCGGCCAGACCCGCGCCGTTTCGCCCGCGGCGCGCCGGACGAGCGCCGCCCGCCACAGCCCGAGGCCGGCCGAGCCGCCCAGCAACAGCCCGGTGAGCACGGCGGGGACGAGGAAGACGAGGTCGGTACGGCCCGTACCGGTGAGGACGCCGGTCAGGCCGCCGGCCACCAGCGGGACGATGAGCGCGGCCAGGAACGCGGCGCTGAAGCCGTCCAGGAACGTGACGCCCACGGCCAGCTCGGGCCGCTCCAGCACGGCCCTGCGGCGGGCCGGCGAGGGGTGGAAGGCCGGCAGCCGCCGGTACCACGGGAGCGTGCCCTGGTCCCGCGCGCGGGCGAGGATCGCGGTGAACGTTCCCGGGCCGCCGCCCGCCCTGGCCGCGCGCAGATCGGCGTCGTGCTCACGGGAGCGCAGCAGCGCACGGGAGACGAGCAGCGCCGTCACCGCCAGCAGCAGCACCCGCCAGAGGTAGCCGGGCAGCAGGGAGCGGTCGGCCGCCAGGAGCATGACCGCGACCGGCAGGGCGAGCAGGGGTACGAGGACGTACCCCAGGGAGCGGGCCAGCCACGCCAGGGCGACGTCGCGGTGGGCGACGTGCGCGAGCTCATGGCGTACCAGCGGATCGAACAGCTCCCTGTCCCGCCACCGCACCGCCACGGCCTGCGGCAGGACGATCCGGTAGCGCCCCGGCCGCCCATAGCTGTAGCCGTCGCGCAGCATCGCCGTCCCCAGGAACGCGCCGGGGACCCGCGCCAGCCCCGCCTCCGCCGCGAGCGCGGCGACCCGCTCGGCGGCCTGCGGCACCAACGGCCCCAGCGGACGCAGCCGGCGCCGGCGTTCGACGACGACCGGAGCCAGGCCCATCACCACCAGCCCTGCCACCGCCGCGAGCGCCACCCCGCCGAACGCGAACCCCGCCGTGCGCCGCGCGGTCGGCATGAGACAGCGCTCGAACAGCACCTGGTGCGCAGCGGCCAGCTCGAACCCCCCGGCCTCGATCGGCCCGATACTGGTCGGTCCGGGATCCGTCGTGTCGTCCGCCGGTCCGATGCCGGTCGGCCCGGCGTCCGTGGGCTCGGCATCGGGTGCCGCGGAATTGGCCGTCCCCGTAACAGGCGGGACGAATGGTGCCGAGCCGGGCAGCAGGGCACGGCGCTCGGCCGGCGTCAGCCCGGCGACCGCCCGTGCGGCCGCGGCGTCGCAACGGGCCGCGACGATGAGCCAGTCCTCATGGACCTGGTCGTGCAGCCAGCCGCCCACGAACGCGCCGGCGCCGAGCAGCGCGGCCAGCAGCAGGACGAAGCGCGACGTCGTCGGCGACGGGTACGCCAGCGCGAACGGCCGCGCCGGCACACCGCCCCTGAAGCCACCGCCCGCCCTGAACGTGCCGCCGGTCCGGAAGCCGCCGCTCTGGGAGGGGTCACCGCTCTGAGGGCCGTCACCGGCCCCGGAGGTGCCGCCGGGCTGCGCGGCGCCGCCGGTCCCGGACGTGGCGCCGTTCCCGGAGGTGTCCATGGCTCACCGGGCGACCAGCCCGCCCACCACGGCGTCGGCGAGGAGCTTCGCCTGCTCGTCCCCGAGCTTGACCCCCTGGGCCGCCCGGTAGGCGACCTCGCGCACCTCCCGCAGCTGCTCCCTGCTCAGCGGCTCGACGCCGCCCGGCGCCGCGTCCAGGGCAGGCGCCGCCTCCTTGCGGCGGAAGCGCCGGCGTACGAGACCGACCACGTGCGTCGCGGACTCCGCCGCGACCGCCTCGGCCATCGTCGTGACCAGGAACTGCACCACCGGCACGGAAACCGCCAGCACGTACGGCGTCAGCATGACCAGGTCGAGGCCGAAGCCGACCGGCTCGTCCCGGGACCGGGCGGCCGGCACGGCCCGGGGGTCGCGGAAGTATTCGGCCGCGTTCTCCTGGAAGAGCACCAGCTCCTCCGGCGCGCTCTCCTCGAGCACGAGCCGGGCCAGCTCGGCCACCAGCGCGTTCTCGGCATCGGGCGGGAGTTGCGCGGCGGCAACCTCATCGCTCACTGGATCCCCCTCGGCTGTGCTGACCCCCGGGCTCCTGACACCCCCGGAAGGCCGCGGCCAGGGGAGCGCCACACGCGAACGTGTCATAGGAAACCACGCACGCCCGACGCTGTCACCCCGCGCGTTCAGCCCGCCTTCCAGTAGCCGCCGAAGCAGCCGCGATCACCGTCCCACCCGCGCTCCCGCAGCAGGTGCCGGCGCAGGTCGCGGACCACGCCGCTCTCCCAGGCCACCCACGCGTACCCGTCGCTCGCGTCGAACGAGGCGTCGCGCAGCGCCTCCAGCAGCGAAGGACCGCCCCCGGCGCGCGGCAGCCAGGTGGTGTCGGCCTCGCACCGGAGGTCCAGGTGCTGGACGCCGGCCTCGGTCGGCACCTCGAGGAGCGCGCGCACCCGGGTCCGCGCGGGCAGGGCCTCCAGGATGGCGGAGATCGCCGGCAGGGCGGTCTCGTCACCGGCGACGAGCTGCCAGGCGGCGGCGCCGGGACGGTACTCCACCCCGGCCGTGATCGGCCCGGCGGACGCGTAGCCCGCGTCAAAGTTAGATGAGGAACCTAATAACGTCGGACGGCAACCTCAGGGGGCCGGGAAGAGGCCGGGGGTCCGGGCGGTTTCCTCTCATCGTGGAGGAGACCGAGGTGGTGGTGATCGGCGCCGGGCAGGCGGGGCTGTCCAGCGCGTACTTCCTGCGCCGGTTCGGGTTCGAGCCGGTCGTGCTGGACGCGGGCGAGGGCGCCGGGGGAGCGTGGCGGCACCGATCGCCCTCGCTGACCATGGGCAAGGTGCACGGCATCTTCGACCTGCCGGGCGTGCACCGGGAGCCCGGCGTGGACGGCCTGCGGCCCGCGGCCGAGGTGGTCCCGGCCTACTACGCCTCCTACGAGGAGCGGATGGGGCTGGACGTCGTGCGCCCGGTCAGGGTGGAGTCCGTCCGGCGTGGCGGGGACGGCCTGCTGGTGGTCGGGACGGATGCGGGCGAGTGGGCGGCCCCCGCCGTGGTGAACGCGACCGGCACGTGGACCCGGCCGTACTGGCCCTACTATCCGGGCGCGGCCGGCTTCGCGGGGCGGCAGCTGCACTACGCGGGCTACCGGGGGCCGGCGGAGTTCGCCGGGCGGCGGGTGGTCGTGGTGGGCGGCGGGGCGTCGGCGATGCACGTGCTGTCCGAGATCGCCGGGATCGCCGCCGCCACCGCGTGGGTGACGCGGCGGCCGCCCGTCTTCAGGGACGACGACTTCGGTGAGGACGCCAGGCGGGAGGCCGTCGCCCTGGTCGAGGAGCGCGTACGCGCCGGGCTGCCGCCGCAGAGCGTCGTCGGCGTCACCGGCCTCGGCTACAGCACCGTCGTGCGGCAGGCGCTGGCGAAGGGGGCGCTGGACCGGCTGCCCATGTTCCGGCGCCTCACCGGGGAGGGTGTCGCCTGGGCGGACGGGCGGCGTCTGGAGGCGGACACGATCATCTGGGCCACCGGCTTCCGCTCCGCCCTGGACCACCTCGCCCCGCTGCGCCTCCGGGAGCCGGGGGGCGGCATCAAGGTGGACGGCACCCAGGTGGTCAAGGAGCCCGCGCTCCAGCTCGTCGGCTACGGGCCCTCCGCCAGTACGATCGGCGCGAACCGCGCGGGTCGTTCGGCCGCGCGCAACGTCCGCCGCCACCTGACCACCCGCCCGGCCCGCCCCGCCGCCTGACCCCGCGGGCCCCGGCCGGGACGCCGGTTACTTCTCGGCGATGCCGAAGGCGGTCCAGCCCCGGTCGGGGAAACCGGCCGCGGTGGCCACCGCGGCCGACGCCGCGTTCGTGAAAGCGTGCAGGTACGTCGGCACCGCCCCCTCGTCCAGCACCCGCCGCGCCGCCTGGGCCACCAGCCGCCTGGCCAGGCCGCGCCCCCGCGCCTCAGGGGCCGTCACCACCGAGAGCTCGTGCCCGAACGCGTCGTGCCGCTTGACCCCCACCCCCGCCAGATGCGAGCCCGTGCCCGGGTCCACGGCCACCAGCACCTCGCCCCCGAAGACGTGCATCCACTCCGGCACCCCGGGCGCGGTGGCGGGCACCCAGTCGCCGGCGTCCGCCAGCGGGGCCGGCCGGGTGGTCCAGCGGTAGACGGCCTCGAACCAGCCGCGCTCGCCGTACCCGACCAGCTTCGGGATCTCCGCCAGCGTCCGCGCGGCCGTCACGCGGGCCACGTGCTCCGGCGCCACCGACAGGACCGCGCCGTCCGGGGTGCCCACGCCGAGCGCGGGATGGACGATGCCGTCCCAGGCCGGCAAGGTACGCCGGTCAGAGCCGGTGACGTGCAGCTTCTCCTCGGGGGGCCAGGCGCCGAGCCAGTGCCGTAGATGATCGGTAAGAGACACGAACCTACTATAAGAAGTAGTAAAAATACCGATTGCAGCAGGGGGGCGGTCACTCCCGCGAAGGGGCTCGACACGGCGTGTGACGCCGGGATAGCGTCCTGACATAAGGATCTTTATCCGTCAGGAGGTCCCCCATGGAAGTTCCCGGCTACACGGAGATCCGGGAACTCGGACACGGCGGGACAGGCCGGGTCATGCTCGCCGTACGCGACTCCGACGGCCTGGCGGTCGCGATCAAGCACCTGTCGGACCCGCTGCGCGAGGACGGGGCGTTCGTGACCCGGTTCAGGGCCGAGGCGATGGTCATCCGGGAGATCGACAGCCCGCACACCGCCCGCCTGCTGGAGTACGTCGAGGCGCCCGACGACGCCGTCATCGTGATGGAGCTGGTCGAGGGCATCACGCTCCGGCGGCTGCTGGAGGACGAGGGCAGGACGGGCCCGGAGGCCGCGCTCTCGGTGCTCAAGGGGGCGCTGCTCGGGCTGGCGGAGGCCCACCGGCACGGCGTCGTGCACCGCGACTTCAAGCCCGAGAACGTGATGATCACCCAGGAGGGCGACAGCAAGCTCGTCGACTTCGGGGTGGCCGCGCGCTTCGGGGAGACCGCCTCGCTCGCGGGCACTCCGACCTACATGGCGCCCGAGCAGTGGGACGACGCCCCGGCCAGCCCGGCGAGCGACGTCTACGCCGCCACCCTCGTCTTCTTCGAATGCCTGACCGGCCACCGGGTCTTCCAGGGCGGGAACGTGGCCGCCCTGGCCTACCAGCACCAGCACGTCACGCCCGCCCTGGACGACGTCGAGATGCCGCTGCGCGGGCTGGTCGAGCACGGCCTCGCCAAGGATCCCGCGGGGCGGCCCGAGTCCGCGCAGGCGTTCCTGGAGGAGGTCGAGGAGGCCGCGCTCGACGCGTACGGGGACGAGTGGGAGCTGCGCGGACGTACCGGGCTCGGGATCCTGGCCGTGCCGCTCGTCGCGCTGATGCCCAGGCCGCAACCGGTTGCCGAGGACGGCGCGAGCACGAGCATGGTCCACACCACCCTCACGCCCGCCACCAAGATCGCGGTGACCGGCGGGCTGGTGCTGGCGACCGCCGCGGCGGTGGTGGCGGCGTTCGTGATCTGGAACGACTCCGGCCCCGAGCCGGGGCCCGGCCTCGCGCTCCCGCCCGCCACGTCCGCGCCCCCGGCCACCCCGCGCAGCGGGGACCCCGGCTCGCCGACGCCGGCCCCGGACGAGTCGGCCACGGGCACGCCGCCGATCATCTCCATCGCCGAGCCGAGCCTGAATCCCACGGCGAATCCCACAGCGAACCCCACGGCGCCCGCCACCGGCGGCCCGCTGCCGCCCCCCGGCTCGCCGGACCCGACCCGGTCGAGCCGCCCGGAGCCGAGCACGCGCCCGACCACCAGCGCGCCGCCCACGACCCGGCCACCCACCACGCGGCCGCCCACCGAGCGCCCCGACCCGCCCGACAGCGATCCGCCTGCCAGCGACCCGCCCGCCACCCGCCCCCCGACCACCAGAGCGCCCGACCCCAGCACGCCCCCGCCCACCCAGAACAAAGAGCCGCTGATCTCCCTGTCGGTCAAGGTGTCGGTCGACGTGCCGCTGCTCGGCGGCGACGGCGACGGGCTGCTGGACGCCGACGTCGATCTCGGGCTGGGCACCAGCCTCCTGGGGCTGGTCGTGGTGCCCGGCTCGGCCCTGCTCGGACGGCACATCGTCGCCCGAAGGGTACGCAGGTCACGGGATCGGGAAAAGTCATAAGTTGCATGCCAGGAGGGCTGATCCCCTACTATCAGCCTCGGATAGAGGGCGTCCCCCCGGCCTGAATAACTCCTGACCGGAACCTGCCCTGCGGCTCTGGGTAAGGAGAAGAGTGGCGGCTGCGTCTCCCGCCGACCGGTTGCGCGGCCCAGCCCGTACGTCCATCGTGTGGCGTAGTGCCGCCGCCCTGACCGCGGTCCTTCTGGTGCCGCTGTCCGCGACGCCCGCGCCGGCCGCGCCGAAGCCCACGGTCAAGCAGCTCAAGAAAGAGCTGGCCGCGCTCCAGAAGGAGTCGGACAAGCTCATCACCGACTATTACAACAGCCGCATCGCCCAGCAGAAGGCGGAAAAGGCCGAGAAATCGGCGCAGGAGAAGCTGGCCACCGCCCAAGAGGTCTACGACCGCAACTCCGGCGAGCTCAGGGCCATGGCCATCGCCGAGTACACCGGGGGCGAGCCCAACCGCATCGCCCTGATGACCGGCAACCAGGACCCCTCCGCCATGCTCAGCCGGCTGGCGCTGGTCCAGCACCTGGTGGACCTCCAGAACGCCAGGCTGAGCGGCTACGCCCAGGTCAGGGACGCCCACCAGCAGGCCAAGGACGAGGCCGCGGCCCGCGCGGCGGAGCTCGCCGAGACGGTCGGCGACCTGGAGAAGGGCAAGAAGAAGGCCGAGCGGCAGATCGAGAAGATCAAGGACAAGATCGACCAGCTCTACCGGGCGCCGGGCGTGCGGCGCTCCGACGGCACCTGGGTGCCGCAGCTCCCCGAGGGCTCCGACAACATCACGCCCAGGATGCGGCTGGTCAAGCAGCTCATCCAGGACCGGTTCGAGGTGCCGTTCGGGATCGGGTGTTACCGGGCGATCCAGGACGGTGGCGAGCATCCGCTCGGGCGGGCCTGTGACTTCATGCTGAGCCGGGGCGGCGCGCTGCCGTCGGGGGCGGAGCTGGAACGCGGCGAGGAGATCGCCAACTGGGCGATCAAGAACGCCAAGCGGCTGGGCATCATGTACATCATCTACCGGCAGCGCATCTGGCACACCGGCCGGGGCGGCTGGCGGACCATGTCCGACCGCGGCGGCACGACGGCCAACCACTACGACCATCCGCACATCTCGGTCTACTGATCACGTAGAGCCGTCTGACCAGCGCGAATGCTGTCCGAGGTACTCGGCCGGCACCATGACCGATTCTGCGGCATCGCGCAGCACGCTGGCGTAGTCGTGCCGCAGCGCGTGCATGCCGTGTCCACGCGTCCCTTCATCATGGTTCGGGGGTTTCCACCGTGCGGGGGCCTGCGCTATGACCAGCGGCGGGAGATGCTGCGTTGATCCAGGCCTTGACGATTGCTCGTGGCCGGTGATCACCTGAAGGTGTTCTCCTTCCCGAATGTGAGGAGTCACCCAGAATGAAGATCCGCCGATTACATTCCGCCGTACTCGCCGTACTCGCCGTGGCGCTGGGCGCCAGTGTCCTGGCCAGTACCGCGCCCGCCTTCGCCGCCGGGGGCTGGCCGACACGGGACTGGTACCTGCAGGGCCCCTACCAGACCGTGGCCGACTGCGACCTCGCCTTCCAGGACGCTGCGCAGAACGGTCAATACACCGGGCTCCTCTACTGCCACTGGTTCCGCGGAGGCGGCCCCTATCTGGCGGGCTTCTACTACGAGGTGTACATCCCCTGATCAAGGGCCTCAAGACCGGCCGGCCAAGCCTTATGCTCCGGGCCCCCGCCATGGGTAGCTCAGGTAGGTGGCCGCCTACCTGGGCCCTCTGTGGTTCATCCACCAATCGGTGATGATCAGGGCCGCTCGTACGACGAGGTGCCCCCTTCAGGGCGTGGCTTTTACCATTTCGCCCTCTTGCGTCGTCGGCCTGGAGCGGCCCAGCCGGCTGCGAGGCTTCGGTCCGCGGGATCGCGGAGATCGGCCGTTCGTCCGGGTTCGTTCACCGGCTGCCGGAGGAGGCAGGAGCGCCGCTGCGGGGCGGCAACCAGCGTCCGCGCCCCAGGTGACGCTTTTCATCCAGATGCCGATCGGGATGGAGGTCAGAGCGCCGACGACCGGTCGCCCAGGGCCTGTGTCAGTGCCGGGATCGGTCGCGGATGGCAGCTTCAATCCGGAGCAGCGCACCGACCACGGCGATTCCCATGAAGATCAGTACCCATACCTGGGTTCGAGTGTCCAAGCCGCCATTCACCTGAATCAGAGCCAGTAGGACGCCGCCGACAACAGCGACGGTTCCCACATGCCGGAGTCCTGTGCGGCCTTTGGACAGGTCAAGCAGGTCGAACCAGCTCAACTTGTCTATCGGCTCCGGCTTGTTCGGCTGCGGCTCTCTGCCGGCTGCGGTCATGGCGTGAAGCATCCCACGACAGCGGCCATCGGCGTGACCGCTGACCGGGCGTCGGCGACGTCACCGCGTTCTCCAGAAGGCCGCGGTCTCGCTGGTGGACTTGACCATGACGGGCTTGTCCTGCGGGGCGGGCCACACCTGGATCAGGTACTCCTCGATCGGGTCGCCATCGTCTCGCGGATCGCCGTCGTCGCGGTTGCGCCCGTGGACACGCAGCCGGTAATCGCCGGGGCCGGGCAGTTCCAGCTGCTTGGCCGGGTTCTCGCTGCCGTCCGTCGTCGCGAAGTCCATGAACGCCGATCGCCAGGCGACGGACACCTCGGCGACGTCCTGCCAGCCGTCGGCGGTCAAGGGTGGGGCGTCGTCCCACAGCTCGGCGGTGACGACGATGCCGCCGATTTCCTGGCCGCACAGGATGCGGGCGCCGTCGCCATCGGGGTCGGCCTCGACCAGGCCCGTCGCGGTCATGTCCCACTCGAATTCCGTCACCAGGTCTTCGCCGGTCAGGTCAACGGTGGACGCATCCACAAACACCTGAGCGGAAGCGCGGCGTAGCAGAGCCGGCACAGCACTGGATCCTTTCGTCATGCGAGAGGAGGGGCACCCCTCACTGGTCGGCGTGGCTGGGCTTGCCGAGGCAGGAAGCTCGTGTCGTCAGAGCTCGGTCCACAGCCGGGTCAGTCCTTCGCCAGGGCCGCCAGCAGGCGGTCCTCGGTGACCTCGGGCCCGTTGAGCTGCTCGGTGATCGCCCCGTCCCTGAGCACCACCACGCTGTCGCAGTTCTCCACCAGCTCGCCCACGTCCGACGAGATGAGCAGGATCGCCAGCCCGCCCACGGCCAGCTCGTCCAGCAGCGCCTGCATCTCCACCTTGGTCGCCACGTCCACGCCCCTGGTCGGCTCGTCCAGCAGCAGCACCTTGGGCTGCATGGCCAGCCAGCGCGCGAGCAGCACCTTCTGCTGGTTGCCGCCCGACAGCTCCCCGGCCGGCTGGCGCGGTGAGACCGCCTTGATCCCGAGCCGCTTCATGAACGTCGCCACGATGCCGTCGACCTGCGCGTCCGACACGATCCCCGCCCGCGACAGGCGCGGCAGGGCGGCCAGCGCGATGTTGTCGCGCACCGACAGCGTCGGCACGATCCCCTCGGTCTTCCTGTTCTCGGGTACGAGCCCCACCCCGGCCCGTACGGCGCTCCTGATCGACCACTTGCGGGCCGGCCAGGACGATCGCGCGCCCGCCACCGTCACCTGGCCCGCGTCCACCGGCAGCGCGCCCGCGATCGCCCTGGCCGTCTCGCTGCGCCCGGCCCCGAGCAGCCCGCCGAGCCCGACCACCTCGCCCGCCCGCATGGCCAGGGAGACGCCGTCGAGCATGTGGTGACGGGTCAGGCCCTTGGCCTCCAGCACGGGCAGGTCGGCGGACCCGGCGCCGGGGCCGGCCACGCCGGGCTCGGGCGCGGGCTCCACCGGATGGAACGGCCGGCCCAGCATGAGCGAGACCAGCCGCAGCCGGTCGAGCCCGGCCAGCGGGCCGGTGTGCACGACCCGGCCCTCGCGCAGCACCGTGACGCGGTCGCAGATGCCGTAGAGCTCCTCCAGCCGATGCGTCACGTAGACGACCGAGCGGCCCTGCTCGCGCAGCCTCGTCACGGCCCCGAACAGGGTCTCCAACTCGGCGTGTTCGAGCGCCGACGTGGGCTCGTCCATGATCACCAGGCGGGCGTCCGCGGAGGCGGCCCTGGCCAGCGCGACGAGCTGGCGGGCGCCCTCGCCCAGCGACCCGAGCGGGCGGCGCACGTCCACCCGCAGCCCGTACGCGGTCAGCGTCTCCTCGGCGCGCGCGTGCACGGCCGCGGAGTCGATCAGCCCGAGCCGGCTTCTGGGCTCGCGGCCCAGCAGGAGGTTGCGGGCGACGCTCATGGTCGGGACCAGGTTCGTCTCCTGATGGATCGTGGCGATCCCGGCCCGCCTCGCCTCGGCGGGACCGGCGAACCTGACCGGCTCCCCGAGGAGGCGCAGCTCGCCCGCGTCCGGCCGGTGGACGCCGGACAGCACTTTCACCAGCGTGGATTTGCCCGCCCCGTTGCCGCCGACCAGCGCGTGCACCTCGCCGGAGCGCACGGTCAGGGTGACGTGGTCGAGGGCGGTCACACCCTGGAAGGTCTTGAGAACGCCTGCCACCTGTAGCACGGTTGCCTCCGCCTCGATGGTGGTCGAGGAAGGAAACATTATAGTAACGGGATTGTCACATTCGATCAGAACTGGGCAACGTGCAGGCGCACACCGCGCGCGCTGAGCTCGTCGAGCACGTCGCGGGAGGCGGAATCGTCGGTGACGAGGTGGTCGATCCGGTCGGCGGCGACGGTCTGCACCATCGTGTCCACGCCGATCTTGGTGTGGTCGGCCAGCACCACGACCTCCTCGGCGGCCCCGGCCAGCGCCCGGTCGACGCCCGCCACCTGCATGTTGGGCGTGGACAGGCCGCGGTCGGCGGTCAGGCCGTTGCCCGAGATGAACGCCCTGCGCACCCGCAGCCCCGCCAATGAGTGCTCGGCCGCGCTGCCGACCAGGGCGAGGATCGAGCCGCGCAGCGTGCCGCCGGTCAGCATCACCTCGATGCGCGGCGAGCCGGCCAGCACCTGGGCCACCAGCAGCGAGTTGGTCACCACCGCCAGCTCGGAGTGCCTGGTCAGGCGGCGGGCGAACTCCTGCGTGGTGGTGCCGGGGCCGACCACGATCGCGTCGCCGTCCTCGACGAGGGCGCCGGCCAGGTCGGCGATGGCCGCCTTCTCGGCGGACTCGAGCGAGACCTTGTGCGCGTAGCCGGCCTCGCGGGACAGCTCGCCCGGCATGGTGGCGCCGCCGTGATGCCGGTTGAGCAGGCCCTCCGACTCCAGCGCGCGCAGGTCGCGGCGGACGGTGACCTCGGAGGAGTGGACGGCCTGGGCGAGCTCGCGCAGCGACACCGCGCCGTTGGCACGCACCAGCTCCAGGATGCGCTGCCGGCGCTCAGCGGCGAACACCGGCCTGCGGCCGTCGCTCTGCGTGTCGCTCACGTCCCGATCATAGAGGACGCGCCAACATGAGTTCACCTCTGACCGAATGGGAACGAATCTGATCGGAAATCTTGACCGGCTCGGTCCATCGATGCTTACTTTGGAGCGTGTCAGGGTCAAAAGCTGTCCGAACCTGATCGGCGCGTTTCGAAAGGACCCCCCGTGCGTAAGCGCCTTCCGTTGCTGCTGGCCGTCCTCGTGTCCGTGTTATGGCAGATGCCCGCCCCCGTGCCCGCTGCTGCCACTGCCGCCGCCCCTGAGCGGAACGGGCTGCGCGGCGACTACTACCTCGCCTCCGGGGCGGGGAAGTTCGACTTCGCCGAGCTCAAGGCGAGCATCATCGACCCCAACCTGGAGCTCACCGATCTCAACCCCACGTTCAAGCTGCTGACCGGCAGGGAGGACGACGTCAGCGTCCGGTGGACGGGGCAGATCCAGGCCAAGTACTCCGAGACCTACACCTTCACCATGATCGGCGACAACGGCTACCGCCTCTGGGTGGACGGCAAGCCGATCATCGACCACTGGGTGGACGACTGGGACCGCGAGCAGACCGGCACCCCGATCGCCCTCGAAGCGGGCCGGAAGTACGACCTCAAGATCGAGTACTTCGAGCACTTCGGCGGGGCCAACCTGCGGCTGCGCTGGCAGAGCCCGAGCCAGCCGAAGGCCATCGTGCCCATGGCGGCGCTCACCGTGCCGGAGGACTTCCGCCCGGACGGCCCCTACGACGCCAGGCTGAACCAGGCCGGTGACGTCGCGACGCTGACGTACGCCAAGCCGCTGAGCGCGCTGCCCGCGAACGCCGCCGGGAAGCTGGTCGTCACGGTCGGCGGCGCCGCCTGGCCGGTGACCTCCGCAGTCATGAAAAGTCCGGAAACGGTCGAGCTCAAGCTGAAATATCCGGTCCCGTCCAAGGCGGGCAGCACCGTCCGCACCTCCTACGACGGCACCGCCGGCATCACCTACACCGACGGCACGCCGCTGGCCGCCTACCCGTTCGCGCACGTGGTCAACGCCTCCACCTACGTCCTGCGTACCAAGTGGGCCGACGACGTGAACCCGGCGAACCCGCTGCCCGAGTACCCCAGGCCGCAGCTCGTCAGGGACCGCTGGCGCAGCCTCAACGGCACCTGGCAGTTCGCCGCCGCCAAGGAGGGCGAGGCCGCGCCGTTCGGCCGCGACCTGAGCGAGCGCATCGTCGTGCCGTACCCGGTGGAGTCGCAGCTGTCCGGTATCGGGCGGCACGAGGAGCGCATGTGGTACCGCAGGACGTTCGAGGTGCCGCGCACCTGGCGCGGCGAGCGGCTGCTGCTGCACCTCGACGCCGTGGACTGGCAGTCGGCGGTCTACGTGAACGGCAAGCAGGTCGCCACCCACAAGGGCGGCTACGGCCGGATCACCGCGGACGTGACCGCCGCGCTCAAGCGCGGCGGCTCCCAGGAGCTCGTCGTCGGCGTGTACGACCCCACCGACACCGGCACCCAGGCCATCGGCAAGCAGCGGCTCGACCCGAGCGGCATCTGGTACACCGCGAACTCCGGCATCTGGCAGAGCGTCTGGATCGAGCCGGTCGCCAAGGACCGCGTCGACCGTGTCGACACCGTCCCCGACCTGCGCGGCCAGGCACTCTACGTGACCGTCCAGGGCTCGCCCGGCCGCGCCACCGTCGTGGCCAGGGACGGCCGGCGCGTGGTCGGCCGGGTCACCGGTCAGGTCGGCAAGGAGCTCAGGCTGCCGGTGCCGAACCCGAAGCTGTGGTCCCCCGACGACCCGCACCTGTACGACCTGGAGGTCCGGCTCAAGCACGACAAGGTCGAGTCGTACTTCGGGATGCGCTCCATCGCCGTCTCCGGCAACCGCATCCTGCTGAACGGCAAGCCCGTCTTCCAGATCGGCCCGCTCGACCAGGGCTTCTGGCCCGACGGCATCTACACCGCGCCCACCGACGAGGCCCTGCGCCACGACCTGGAGCAGACCAAGGCCCTCGGCTTCAACGCCGTGCGCAAGCACGTCAAGGTCGAGCCCGACCGCTGGTACCACCACGCGGACAAGCTGGGCCTGCTGGTCTGGCAGGACATGCCGTCGGCCTTCCGCACCGACGACCGGCCGCAGTTCGAGGCCGAGCTGCGCGAGCTGGTCGACCAGCACCGCAGCAGCCCGTCGATCGTGATGTGGGTGCCGTTCAACGAGGGCTGGGGCCAGTACGACCA
Source organism: Nonomuraea rosea (assembly GCF_039539705.1). Classification (NCBI taxonomy): domain Bacteria; kingdom Bacillati; phylum Actinomycetota; class Actinomycetes; order Streptosporangiales; family Streptosporangiaceae; genus Nonomuraea; species Nonomuraea rosea. The sequence goes on from NZ_BAABDQ010000025.1 coordinate 175,443, forward strand.
GGCGCGCATCGCCGACCTGGTCAAGAGCTGGGACCCCTCCCGCCTGGTGAACAACATGAGCGGCATCAACTGCTGCGGCGCCGTGGACGGCGGCAACGGCGACGTCAAGGACTTCCACATCTACCCGGGCCCCGGCAACCCCGGCAAACCGGCCGGCGCCAGGGCGAACGTGATCGGCGAGTACGGCGGCCTGGCCCTGCCGGTGGTCGGCCACACCTGGTCGGGCGGCGGCTGGGGCTACGCGGTCGAGCCCGACCCCGAGTCCCTGACCACCCGCTACGTCAACATGATCGGCGAGCTGGCCAGGTTGCACGCCTGCGAGCAGCTCAGCGCCGCCATCTACACCCAGACCACAGACGTCGAGACCGAGATCAACGGCCTCATGACGTACGACAGGGCGATCACCAAGCCCGACGTGAAGCGCGTCCACGACGCGCAGAAGGCGCTGACGGGCGCGATCGACCCCGCCTGCGGCTGACCCGAACCGCGCCCGGGCCCCTGCGGCCCGGGCGCCGTACCTGATAGGAAAGGAAACGCGATGACCCCCCATATCCGGACAGCCGCATTAACACTGGCCGTCCTCCTCACCGCCGCCGGCTGCGCCAAGGCCGAGGAGCCGCAGAGCGCCCCCGCCGCCACCAGCACGGCCGGCCAGCAGGTCGTGCAGAGCCCGTCGGGCACGGCGGCCGGGCCCACGTGCACGCTCACCCAGTTCGGCGGCACGAAGTTCGACCTCAAGACGGCCACCGTCGGCTTCTCCCAGTCGGAGAAGGAGGCCAACCCCTTCCGCATCGCGGAGACCAAGTCCATCAAGGACGAGGCCGCCAAGCTCGGCATCACCAACCTCAAGGTCACCAACGCCCAGTCGCAGTTCTCCAAGCAGATCACCGACGTCCAGCAGCTCATCGCCCAAGGCGTGCGGCTCCTGGTCATCGCCCCGCTGAACTCCGACGGCTGGGAGCCGGTGCTCCAGCAGGCCGCCGCCAAGAAGATCCCGATCATCACCGTGGACCGGAAGATCAACGCCAAGGCGTGCAGCGACTACCTGACCTTCATCGGCTCGGACTTCTACGAGCAGGGCAAGCGCGCCGCCGACCGCATGATCGACGCGCTGGCGAGCAAGGGCAAGGTCGCCATCCTGCTCGGCGCCCCCGGCAACAACGTCACCACCGAGCGCACGAACGGCTTCAAGGACCGGATCAAGGAGAAGGCCCCCGGGATCACGATCTCGTTCGAGCAGACCGGCGAGTTCGCCCGCGAGAAGGGCCAGCAGGTCACCGAACAGCTCATCCAGTCCAACCCCGACATCAACGGCATCTACGCCGAGAACGACGAGATGGCCTTGGGCGCGGTGACCGCGCTGAAGGGCGCGGGCAAGGAGGCCGGCGACATCAAGATCGTGTCGGTGGACGGCACCCGCAGCGCCGTGCAGGGCATCGCCGACGGCTGGTTGCACGCGGTCATCGAGTCGAACCCGCGCTTCGGCCCGCTCGCCTTCGAGACCGCGCAGAAGTTCCTGGACGGCCAGCCCATCCCCGACAAGGTCATCATCTCCGACCGTGACTACGACACGGGCAACGCCAAGGACTCCCTCGGTGAGGCGTACTGACTTGGAAGCGGCTGACGCAGGACCGGCGGGACCGGCCGGGCCGGAGCCGGTTCTCGAGGCCAAGGGCATCACCAAGGCCTTCCCCGGCGTGCTCGCCCTCGACGACGTGTCCCTCGCCCTGCGCCCGGGCGAGGTGCACGCCCTCGTCGGTGAGAACGGCGCCGGCAAGTCCACCCTGATCAAGGTCTTCACCGGCGTGTACCAGCCGGACGGCGGCGAGTTGCGCTACCGGGGCGGCCCCGCCGCCTTCGGCACCCCCCTGGACGCGCAGCGTGCCGGCATCTCCACCATCTACCAGGAGGTCAACCTCGTCCCGATGATGAGCATCGCGCGGAACCTGCTGCTCGGACGCGAGCCGCGCGGCAGGTTCGGCGTGATCGACGCGGCCGCCATGTACGGCGAGGCCGGGCGGGTGCTGGCCGGCTACGGCGTCGAGACCGACGTCAGGCGGCCGCTGCGCACGCTCGGCGTCGGCGCCCAGCAGATGGTCGCCCTGGCCAGGGCCGTCTCCGTGGACGCCAGGGTCGTCATCATGGACGAGCCCACCTCGTCGCTGGAGCCGCGCGAGGTCGAGACGCTGTTCGGCGTGATCAGGCGGCTGCGCGACACCGGGATCGCCGTCCTGTACGTCAGCCACCGGCTCGACGAGCTCTACCAGGTGTGCGACCGGGTGAGCGTGCTGCGCGACGGCCGGCTGGCCCACACCGGGCCGCTGGCCGGGCTGGAGCGGCTCAAGCTCATCTCGCTCATGCTCGGCCGCGACCTGACCGAGGTCCGCGCCGAGGGGCTGACCCGCTTCTCCCGCGCGCACACGCGGCTGAACGGCGAGCCGGTCGTCGAGGCCCGCGGGCTGACCAGGCGGCACGTGCTCGAAGGCGTGAACGTCTCCGTCCGGCCCGGCGAGGTCGTCGGGCTCGGCGGCCTGCTCGGCGCGGGCCGTACCGAGACCGCCAAGGCCATCGTCGGCGCGCTCCCGCTGGACGGCGGGCAGGTGCTCGTGGCCGGGCGGCCGCTGCGCGGCGGCTCCACCACCGCGGCGATCAGGGCGGGCGTCAGCCTGCTGCCGGAAGACCGCAAGGCCGAGGGCATCATCCCCACGCTGTCGGTACGCGAGAACATCGCGCTGGCCGCGCTGCCCTCGCTCGGCAGGGCCGGGGTGGTGTCCGACACGAAGGTCGACCGGGTGGTCGAGATCTTCATGCGGCGGCTGAGGATCAAGGCCGCGTCGCCGCACCAGCTCGTCTCCGAGCTGTCCGGCGGCAACCAGCAGAAGGTGCTGCTCGCCCGCTGGCTGGCCGTGCGGCCCAAGGTGCTGCTGCTGGACGAGCCCACCCGCGGCATCGACGTCGGCGCCAAGGCCGAGGTGCAGGCGCTGATCGACGAGCTGGCCGGTGAAGGGCTGGGCGTGCTGCTGATCTCCTCCGACCTGGAGGAGCTGGTCGAGGGCGCGGACAGAATCCTCGTGCTGCGCGAGGGCGCGGTCATCGGGGAGCTGTCGGGCGACGAGGTGACCGAGGAGAGGATCATGGCCACGATCGCGGAGCAGGCCGATGGCTGAGCTCACCCAGCAGCGGGCCGGCCGGGTCGCCGTGCTCAAGCCGCGGGTCTTCGCCTGGGTGCAGGACTACGGCGTGTACGCGGCGGTGCTGGCGCTGCTGCTGTTCAACGTGCTGTTCACGCCCCATTTCCTGGACGCGTCGAACTTCCGCACCCAGCTCGTCCAGGTCACCCCCATCGTGATCGTCTCGCTCGGGATGGCCCTGGTGATCGGCACGCAGGGCATCGACCTGTCGGTCGGCTCCGTGATGGCGCTGGCCGCCGCTGTCGTCGTGCTGTACCTCGGCTACGGCTGGCTGCCCGCGCTGGTCGTCGCCGTGCTCGGCGGGGCGGTCGCCGGGGCGGTGGGCGGGGCGCTGGTCGCCTACGTCGGGGTGCAGCCGATCGTGGCCACGCTGGCGCTGCTCGTCGGCGTGCGCGGGCTGGCCAACGTCCTCGTGCCGCAGCTCGTCGAGTTCCGCAACCCCGGCCTGATCGCGCTGGGCAGCAGCTCGGTGGGCGGGATCCCGGTCATCGTGCTCATCGCGGCGGCGCTGACCCTGATCGTGCTGTTCGTGGTGCGGCGCACCACGTTCGGCCGGCAGGTGGTGGCGATCGGCGGCAACCGCCAGGCCAGCGAGCTGTCCGGGCTGCCGGTCAAGCGCGTCCTGCTGACCGTCTACGTCATCTCCGGGCTGCTCGCCGCCCTGGCCGGCGTGCTGGCCACGGCCCGCCTGCAGGCCAGCGACCCGACCTCGCTCGGGATGTTCATCGAGCTGTCGGCCATCACCGCCGTCGTCGTCGGCGGCACGCCGCTGACCGGCGGCCGGATCAGGGTGCTCAGCACGGTCATGGGCGCGCTGCTCATGCAACTGCTCGCGGCCACGCTGATCAAGCACAATCTGCCGCAGTCCTGGACCCAGATGGTCCAGGCGGTCATCATCCTGGCCGCCGTCTATGCCACCAGGGAGCGTGGGACCCGATGAACCGCGAACAGGCGAGCCGGGTGCTCCAGCAGCACGGCGCCCTCATGGTGCTGGGCGTGCTGGTGATCGTGGGCAGCCTGGCCTTCGACTCCTTCGCCAAGCCGGAGAACGCGGCCAGCGTGGTGGTGTCGTCCTCGTTCCTGGCGATCATCGCGATCGGGATGACGTTCGTCATCATCAGCGGCGGGATCGATCTGTCGGTGGGGTCGCTGTTCGTGCTGGGCGGGGTGCTCGCGGCCTACGGCTCGCAGTACGGGGCGCTGGTGGCCCTGCTCCTGCCGCTGGCGGTGTGCGGGGTCGTCGGCCTGCTGCAGGGGCTGGTCATCGCCAGGACGGGGATGGCGCCGTTCATCGTGACGCTGGCCGGGCTGCTCGGCGTCCGCGGCCTGATGCTGGCGATCTCGGACGAGGGCGCCACCACGTACCTGGTCAAGGACCGGGCCTTCGCCACCCTCGGCCAGGGTGAGGTGCTGGGGCTGTCCTATCCCGTCCACGTCACGATCGCGCTGGCCCTGGTCGCCATGGTGCTGCTGCAGCGCACCGGCTTCGGCCAGAACGTCTACGCCATCGGCGGCAACGAACAGGCGGCGGCGCTGATGGGCGTGCCCGTCCGGCGGACGAAGGTGTACGTGTACGTCATGTCCGCCCTGCTGGCCGGGCTCGCCGGGGCGCTGAACGCGGCCCGGCTGTCGTCCGGGGTGACGATCCTGGGCATCGGGCTGGAGCTGGACGCCATCGCCGCCGTGGTGATCGGCGGAACGCTGCTGACCGGCGGGGCCGGGGGGATCACGGGGACGGTGGCGGGGGTGCTGCTGCTCGGGGTCATCCAGAGCCTGATCAACCAGGTGGGCAGCCTGACGTCGGCCTTCCAGCAGGTGGTCAGCGGGGTGTTTCTGGCGCTGGTCGTGGTGGCGCAGCGGCTGCTGAGCAAGGCGCAGCGGCTGACCTGACGCGGCGGGACGCCCCCGGAGCCGGCTTCCGGGGGCATGCGTGCGCTTCGGTCAGTTGACGTGTGTCGGCTCTGTCGTCGCTTCAGGGGGGAGGGGGATGCCGAAGTGCGTGAAGAGAGCTTCGAACAGCGCCGTGTGCCTGTCCAGCGTCGTCGTGTGCTGGTCCAGCGTTTTCGTGTGCTCGTCGAGCGTCTTGCCGTGTTCGTCGAGCGTCTTGCCGTGCCGGTTCAGGGTCTTACAGACCTGGTCCAGCGTGTTCAGGATCTTGGACACATCAGAGCTCAGGACCTTGATGTCGTCCGTGTGGCGCTCGTCGCGTCGCTCCAGGCGAGAGACGCGGCGATCCAGCTGCTCGAGGGAGGCGGTCATGCTGAGCAGTCTAACGGTGATCGGATGGCTTCGGAGCGTAATGACCATCGATCGGCCGAACGCGGCGGGTCTGCGCGTCGGCGTCATGGGCTGGGCAGGCGCTCAGAACGAGCGGCGTGGCGTCCACGGTGTGGCTGAGCTGGGACGGAGCCTCGGGCGCGCGGTTGCAGGCCGTGGTTCGGCTCGCCGAGGCCGCCCACGCCCGCAGTTGAGCGCCCCGCGGCGGTGGTGGTTCGCCGCAGGGGGCGACGGCGGAGCTCAGGCCGTCAGGCCGCCGTAGCCGCGTTCGGCCGCGTCGAAGAGTGAACGCAACTGCGCGGGGTCGGCCACGTCCGCTTTGACCACCGTGGCCCGGCCTCCGGACGCCTCGATGGTGGCGGTGACCTGCTCGGCCGCTTCGGCGTCGCTTCTGTAGTTGATGACGACGCTCGCTCCGTCGGCGGCCAGCCGTAGCGCGATTGCCCGGCCGATTCCTCTCCCACTTCCGGTGACGATGGCGACCCGATCGTTCTGGGCATGGCGCTCTCCTGTGGTGATCGTTGCCGATCTCCGATGCCGACGCGGAGAATGTGATCCACATCTCTCGTCGATGAGCCCGGCCGGGTGATCGAGGTCGCCGATGGCAAGGTGGCTCCGGAGCGGCGCGGATGACGGTGTGAGCCGCTGCCCCCACACTGATGGCAGTGCGGGGACAGCGGGCTCGTTAACCGCAGTGTTCGAAGATGCTGGTGTACGAGCTGCTCCCGACAGAGCCGCCCCACTTGACGCACTTGCCCGGCGCGGACCGCTTGACCGGCCCGGCGTAGTAGCTGAAGCTTCCCGAGTTCGTCGCCCTGCTCGTCCCCTTCGGTTCGAGGAAGGCCGACACCGACGACGCCTTGCCGACGTTCGCCGTCTTCAGGGTCACGACGCAGTTGTAGCCGTTGCCCTTGTTGTAGAGCAGGTAGGCGCGACCGCCGGTCAGGGCGGCCGAGTCGATGACCGCGAAACCGGAGCCACAGACCTGTGCGGCCGTGTAGGGGTTGCTGCCGCCGCCACCACCGTTGTTGCCGCCGCCGCCGCAGCCGTTGCTGCTCTTGATGGCCTTCTTCTGGCCCAGGGACACGGTCACGCCGTCCACGGTGGGACTGGTGTCCATCGCCCCACCAGCGGTCCGCTGCTCGTAGTGCAGGTGCGGCGCCTGGGAGCCGCCGGTGGAGCCGACCGTCCCGATCGGGGTGCCCTGGGCGACGCTCAGCGACCCGCCGGCCGCCCGCACCATGGACGAGAGGTGGGCGTAGCGGGTTCTGGTGCCGTCACCGTGACGGATCTCCACCCACTTGCCGTAGCTGGTGTTTCCCTTGTCGTAGAAGTACGCGGTGCCCGAAGCGGTGGCGCGAACGGTTTCACCGTTGATGCCGCCGCTCCCGTAGTTCTGCCAGTCGATGGAACCCGACGGGTTGTGACCGGGGGACCAGTTGTTGGCGTTGAAAGTCTTGCCGCAGTTGAACGGGCTCTTGTGGGCGGTGGCCAAGGCCCCGGCGGAAGTCGCGGAGGCGGCCTGGGGAAGCAGCGCCGTCGTGAGAGCTAACAGCAGGGCAAGGGGCGCGGACTTGAGGGCCGTCTGCCGCACCGGTATTCCGGTCATGTGGATGCTTACCTCTGAAATGTGGGGAAACGGTCGAACGGCAAGATCCTAGATGTTGATGACCTGATGGCGACAGTCCGATGATCAAAGACAGCGCTGGGGGTGAAGTTCGGGGTGTCGCGCGGGACCCATCGACATCTCGCCGCGATGACGCGAGTGCCCGGGGACTGCCACCGGCACACCGTCCGTCCGGCATCTATCAGATGCACGTGGTTTGCATGGTTTAGGGATTTCCCTAGTGGCGCTCCCGAAGCGTCGTTTGACGCGGCCTGCCTAGGCTCTTGACGCATGCGAAGCGAGGAGAGCACGTGCCACCCGAGGAACTGACCAGGAGCGGCCGGTACGACGAGGCGCACCGTGTGGCCAGGGCCGCCGTGGCCGCGGCCCCGTCCGCCAGGAACTGGGCCGTCATGTCGAACGTGCTCTTCGAGCTCGGGCACATTGCGCAAGCGCACGAAGCTGCTCTGAAGGCCGTGCGATACGACCCCAAACTCCCGGCCGCCATCGCCGCACTGGGGTCGGCAGGCCTGCAGCGGGGACTCGTGACCGAGGCGTGGCAGGCGCTCGAAGAGCTCAGGAGCCGCAACCCCCAGGACCCGAACGTGGTGATCCTGCTGGTGCAGTTGTACCAAGAGCACGACAAGTATGCCGAGGCGCTCGACGTGCTGACCCCCGCGCTCACCCGCGATCCGGCCGACCCCGACCTCCGGCTCAACCGGGCCGTCTGTCAGATCGAGCTCGATCGCCTCGATGACGCCATGGCCGATCTGGAGATCGTGCTCGCGCGCTTTCCCCTGCACGTCAACGCGCTTGTCTGGCGATCCATGCTGTACACGCTGACCGGCCAGCCGGAGCGGGCGGCCGCCGATGCGACCTACGCCCGGCGCCTGTCCGAGCTGAGCGTCATGGTCTGCGTCGCCGATGCCATCGCCAAGATGACCGGCGGTGACCTCGACGGCGCGAGACGTGCCGTGCAAAGGGCCGGCCGACTCGCTCCGGGCAGCGCTCAGATGAGTCATCTCGCAGCGACGGTGGAGATGGTCGCGGGGGAGCATCAGATGGCTCTGGGGCATGCGAACAGCGACGTCATGGCCGGCCCCTCGACGGTGAGGCACCTCGCCGCCGTCCGGATGTCGGCGCATCTCGCGTTGGGCGATCATCGCCAGGCCATGAGCGCCGCCAATGACGTACTTGCGATCAAGCCGACCGACCTCGACGCGCTGAGCACCCGTTCGCTGCTGCTGTTCCACGACGACCGATACGACGACGCCCTGCGGGATGCGGACCATGTGCTGAAGCAACGTCCTGACGACGCCCATGTGCATGCCATTCGCGGGTTCATCCATCTCATGGCGGGGCGGTGGGGTGCTGCGGCCGAGGACGCCGAGCAGGCGATGAACGGCGACGACCGTCAGGCCGCGCTGTTCGTCCATGGCAGCGCCAGCGTCGAACTGGGACAATCCGCCAGAGCGGTGCAGGATCTCGCGGCGCTACGCCAGTCCGCGGCTGACGGGACATACGTGGAGCTGCTGCAGGCCCGTATCTTAGGCGCTCGAAAGCCCAGCGCCAGGGGCACTGCCAACCGTACGGAGATGCTGTCCGCGACCCGTGCCGTTCTCGACGGAGTGCGGATCGTCGTGGACGTGATCAAGCTGTTCGGCAGCTGAGCAAGACAGGCAGACGTGCATCATCTTGGAGTTGCTGATCAGGGTGGTGGCGTGCGGGTCGTTCGGTGTGCTCGCGCGGCTGGCCGCACGAACGGCCCGACGGGAAGTTCACCGTCCGCCCGTGACCGGCCCGCACGGACGGCAGGGCGTCACCAAGGTTGGCCGACATGGCCGGCGGCAACGACGTCTCCGGCCGCCACCATCCGGCGCCGGCGCGACGAGCTGGTCACCTTGCCGGCCGCCAAGGCCCCACGGGTGGACCGCGCCCTGAAGAAGATCGCCCGGCGGGGCGGCGAGGTCGTCCTGATCGACGGCACCCTGATCTCCACCGCCGCACCGGGACGGCTTTACTGAAGCTCGCGGCCACGGAGCGTCACGGAGTCCACGTAGGTCTCCGAAGGTCGATCGCCGGTTACCGGAAAGTCATATACGGCGCGGTACGGCGCCGTCCTGCCAGCGGTAGAGGTCGCGCAGCAGGGAGATCTCGGCGCCGTGATGGATCAGCTCCCTGTTGACGTGCAGGACGATGCCCTCCATGGGAAACTGCTCGGGACCCACCGCGGGCGGATTCTCCAGGTCAGCGTCCGAGAGCTCGCGGACCCCCGCGTTCCATCTCCCGTACATCTCATCGAGCTGTTTCAGCGCCTCGTCAGCGGTTCCCGCGAAGGGGAATGTCTCGGAGTCGACGTCCTGGCCGCCGAAGTGCCATCCGACCCGATAGCCCAGGCAGGAGACGATGATGTGCGCCAGCCGCCAGGCAATCGTGGTCACCGGCGCCGGCACCGGGTCAGGGGACGCGAAGTCCATCGTCCATTCCCCCGAACCTGCCGGCATCGGTGTGGCCGACGTGCCACGCGGGCGGATGCTCCAGCAGCCACGCACCGGCTCCCAGAAGTACTCCTCATCGGCAAGACCCTGCAGCCGCGGACGCAGGTTCTTTTGCCAGTGCCGGTCCAGCTGGTCCGCGATTCGCTCGCTTCTTGTCATTTCCGCACCCTACAGACGACGGAGACCTGGCTGCGACCTCGCGGACGCCGTCGCCGGCCGTGGGCCGCGAGAGCGTACCGCACCGGGAGATGACGCTGGGGACTGATGTGCAGCTGTTCGCCCGTTACGTCGCCCCGGTGTTCCGGGGATCGGCCGTGACGGCGGAGGCCGGCAGGGACTGGGCGGCAGCCGACCGGGGCGAGTTCGTCGGCGCGGCCGGAGCCGCGATCACCGCTGCCAGGAGGAGCGACAGGGCTCAATCGCCGGGCGAGGATGCGTGCGCGCCGGGCGCCGGCGGCGAAAAGGCGGCGAAAAGGCGGCGGCCGATGAAAGCCATTTGCAAGATTCAGCGCTCATAATACGGCCATGCCGTCGATATCTGAGCTGAGAGCAGGAGATCCCGCCAGTCTCGGAGGCTATGAGATCCGGGGACGGCTGGGAGAAGGCGGACAGGGCGTCGTCTATCTGGGCGTCGATGAGCAGGGGAGCCAGGCGGCGGTCAAGTGGCTGCGTCCGCATCTGGCCTCTGACGACGTGGCGGCGGAGCGGTTCGCCCGCGAGGCGGCGGTGGCGCAGCGGGTCGCGCCGTTCTGCACCGCGAAGGTGCTGGGCACCGGCGTGCACGAGCAGCGGCCGTACATCGTCAGCGAGTACGTGGAGGGCCCGACCCTGCAGCGCGTGGTGGCTCAGGAGGGCCCGCGTACGGAGTCCGCGCTGCACCGGCTGGCCATCGGCACCGCCACCGCGCTGGCCGCGATCCACCAGGCCGGCATCGTGCACCGCGACTTCAGCCCGAACAACGTGATCCTGGCCGGCGAAGGCCCGCGCGTGATCGACTTCGGCATCGCCAGGGCGCTCGACGCGACCTCGACGATCACCTCCATGCCTGTGGGCACCCCGGCGTTCATGGCGCCCGAGCAGATCCTCGCGCACCCGGTGGGACCGTCGGCCGACATGTTCGCCTGGGCGAGCACGATGGTGTTCGCCGCCAGCGGCACGGGCCCGTTCGAGGCCGAGACGGTGCCAGAGATCATCAACCGCGTCCTCCACACCGAGCCGGACCTGGCACGGCTGGCCGGACCGCTGCGGGAGCTCGTCGCGGCCTGCCTGTCGAAGGACCCCTCCCGTCGGCCGACGGCCGAGCAGGTGATCCTCCGGTTGCTGGAGCATCCGGCGTCCAACCCGGACGAGCTGCGGCAGGCGGCGGCCGTCGTGGGCGGCACGGCGCCCCAGTGGCACCCGCCCGCCGCCCCGCCGCAGTCCGGCCCGCACCAGCACTCCGGTGCCCCGCCGCAGTCCGGCCCGCACCAGCACTCCGGTGCCCCGCCGCAGTCCGGCCCGCATCAGCCCCCCGGCCCCCCGCCGCAGTCCGGCCCGCATCAGCCCCCCGGCCCCCCGCCGCAGTCCGGCCCGCATCAGAGCCCCGGCGCCCCGCCGCCGCAGCCCTGGCCCCTTCCCCAAACAGGGCCCTATCCGCAGTCAGGGCCTCCGCCGCAGCCAGGATCCCTTCCCCAGCCAGGGTCCCATCAGCAGCCAGGGCCCCTTCCCCAGCCAGGAGCCCATCCCCAGTCAGGGTCCTATCCGCAATCGGGCTTCCACTCTCAGCCCGGCTCCCAACCGGGCTCGCAGCCCGGCTTCCAACCCCAGCCCGGCTCCCAGCCCGGTTTCCAGCCTCAGCCCGGCTCGTATCCGCCGCCCGGTGACCGGCGGACCCAGCCGCCGATCTTCCAGCCGCCCGGCCCGACGTACGGCCCGTACGGCCCCCCGTACGGGGAGCGGCCTCCCAGTAACAAGAAGAGCTGGCTGATCGGGGCGGCGGTGGCCGCCGTGGCCCTGGTGGCGGCGATCACCATCGTCGTGGTCACGGTCGTGAACCTGCCGCCCAAGCCGGCGCCCACCCCTGTCGCGAAGTCTCCGACGCCCACGCCGTTCGCCGTCCCGACCGCGAACCTGGCCTCGACCAGGCTCCCGGGCACCGACGCGACCATCTACGAGAGCCCGGCGGACCCGATCAGGCTGACCACGTACATGGTGCGGGACGTCAAGACCAAGGACTGGGTGTACTACTCCCGCGACTCCCTGACGGGACCGTTCACGAAATATCAGGACATGTGGGAGAGCATCCTCTCGCCCGACGGCCGCTACCTGGCCCAGCGCGGCAAGAGCTTCGTCGACAACTACGACACCGTGGACATCACCGACAAGGTGACGGGCGAGCGGTTCTCGGTCAAGACCTCGCAGCAGCCGCTCAGCGCGTACGTACAGGCCTGGTCGAAGGACGGCACCCGCCTCCTCGTCAACGTCGGCAACCCGGTCAAGGGCGTCTGGCAGTCGACCGGGTTCGCCATCGTGGACGTGGACACCAGGAAGGCCACGGTCGCCTCACTCAGAGAGGGCTCGCTGAAAGGCATCCGGTACGGCTTCGACCACGCCGACAGCGGCGTCGTCGCCCTCTCGGCCAGCGCCGACCAGCAGGCGTTGCGCTTCTTCGACACGACGGGCCTGCGCGTCCGCCGCGTACCCAACGTGGGCGCGGGCATCGCCGACTCGCTGTTCTCGCCGTCGGGCAAGCGCTTCGTCACCGACTGCCCCGGGCTGGACAGCGGCAACAACTGCGTCTACGACTCCCAGACCGGCGCGGACGTCAAGCGCTTCGAGTCGCCCTGCGCGGGCCTGGCCACCTGGTACGACGACGAGCACCTGGTCTGCTGGGTACGCCCGGACGGCACCGCCGACCGGCAGCAGATCCAGGTGATCGACTTCACCGGCAAGATGGTGCGCCTGCTGGCCGAGATCCCCACGAAAGCCACGGACCTCGACGTCATCTACACCTACCGCAGGCGTTAACGCACCCGCCCGCGTGGCTTCAGCCGGATGGCGGGCAGGATGGGCGCGGGCAGCGGCTCCCCGTCGAACCCCTCGACGGAGCCGAACCCCGTGCCCTCCATCCATTCCTTCCTGAACGCGGCGATCTCGTCGTGGGAGCGGCCGACGAAGTTCCACCACATGACGATCTCCTCGCCGAACGGCTCGCCGCCGATCAGCAGCACCCGCCCGCGCCCGGACAGCCGCAGCACGGACCGCCCCGGCGGCAGGTACACCAGCGTTCCCCGCTCCACCTGCCCGACCGCGCCGTCGAGCAGCAGCAGCCCGTGCTCGAACCCCGGATCGAGCGGCACCTCGCCCTCCCCGTCCACTGCGATGTCGGCGGCCACGAGCGGGCTGTAGGCGGTGGCGGGCGAGCTCACCCCGCCGAGCGCCCCCATGACCACGGTCGCCTCGAACCCCGGCCCCCCCGCCACGGGCAACGACGGATGGTGCTCGAACCCGGGCGCGACGTGCCGGTCCGCGCCGGGCAGCGCCACCCACAGCTGCACCCCGTGCAGCACGGTCTCCGGAGACTCCTCCGAATGCGAGATCCCGCGGCCGGCCGTCATCAGGTTGAGCTGCCCTGGGCGTACGTCCTGGCGGGTGCCCAGGCTGTCGCGGTGCAGCACCTCGCCCTCGACCAGCCAGCTCACGGTCTGCAGGCCGGTGTGCGGATGCGGCGGCACCCGCATCTCGGCGCGCTCGGGCCCGTAGGCGTCCACGAAGCACCAGGCGCCGATCATGCGCCGGTGCGCGCCCGGCAGAGTCCTGCTCACGGCCATCGCCCGCGGGCCGCCCAGCGGCACCGCACGCCCCGTCAACACCTCGCGGTCCGCGCCCGCGTCGGCGCCGCAGCGAATCTCGCGCGGCTCACGCTCCAGGTTGCTCACCCCAAGACTGTACGGTCTGCGGGCCAAGCGACTGCAAAGCCCGCCCCAGGGCAGAAGAAGCACTTATGGCGGAGCCATCGAACAGCCGCCGGGCCGAACTGATCGAGACGGCCCAGGCGAACTGGATATCCGCGCTCACCGACCTGGGCGGGCGCAACACGCTGCTCTATTACAAGGACCGGCGGGCAGGCACTCTGGACCTGGCCGCGGCCCACCCCGCGATGCTCGAACGCTTCCTGCGCACCGGCTCGATCAGGCTCACCCGCCTGTTCACCGACGCCGACGTCAGGGCCGACGCGATCAGGCGCGCGCAGGCCATCCACCGCAAGTCCCGCGAGCTCCTCGAAGAGCGCGGCATCAGAGCCGGCTACCTGGCCAGGGGCATGGCCCGATGGGACGAGCTGTTCCTGGAGCCGGCCGCGCCCGTGCTGCTGCGCGGGCTGACCATCACCCCCACCAGGGCCAGGCATGACGACTTCGACCTCACCCTCGACGACGAGGAGGAGGTCAACCCCGTGCTGCTGCACAAGCTCGCCACCGTCTACGGCGCCGCCGTGGACCGGGTCACCGGCGGGCACCACGTCGCCGCCGACGAGCTGCGCGCCGTCGCGGACGCGGCCGAGGTGCCCGGGTTCGGGATCGAGGACCGGCTCGTGATCGGCACGTTCACCTATTCCAAGCTGCCCATGGTCAGGGACATGCAGGCCGCGGGCGAGCTGCTCACCGACAGTGACGTGGTGGCCGCCGTGGCGGGCGACCCGGAGGCGCAGGAGCTGCTGTCCGGCGACCGCGGCGAGGCGCACAGGCTCGACTCGCCGCAGGACGACTACTCCGTGCTGGACGCCGACTCCTCCCAGCGCAGCGCCATCGCCGCCGTGCTGTCGGGACGCAGCCTGGTCGTGCACGGGCCGCCCGGCACCGGCAAGAGCCAGACCATCGCGAACCTCATCGCCGCCCTCGTGGCCAAGGGGCGGAAGGTGCTGTTCGTGGCGGAGAAGCGGGCCGCCATCGACGCCGTCCTGTCCAGGCTCAAGGGCGCCGAGCTGGGTGACCTGGTGCTCGACATCCACGAGGGCACCAGGGACAGGCTGCGCATCTCCCGCGATCTCGGCGCCACGCTCGATCTGGCGCAGGCCGTGACCCACGGTCCCGAGCAGGAGCTGGACCGGCGTCTCATCGACCGGCAGCGGCGGCTGTCGCAGCATGTCGCGGGGCTGCACGAGCCGCACGCGCCGTGGGGGCTGTCGGCGTTCCAGATCCAGTCGGCGCTGCTGGGGGTCCCCGGCGAGGCGCGCACCCCCGCGCGGGTGGTGCCGCCCGAGCGCATCGACGCCGAGACGGCCGACGGGATCAGGGACGAGCTGCGCGACTTCGCCCACCTGGGCGGCTTCACCCTGCGGCCGGACAGCACGCCCTGGTACGGCGCGGCGCTGCGGACCGCCGAGCAGGCCAGGCAGGCCGGTGACCTGGCCTCCCGGCTGCACTCGCACCTGCTGCCGCTGCTGGCCTACCGGGTGGACCAGGCGTGCGCCGAGGCCGGGCTGCGCGCGCCGGAGGGCTATCGGGCGCGGATGGCTCGGCTGCAACTGTTCGCGGGGGCGGCCGAGACGCTGCGGCGGTTGTCGCCGCGGGTGTTCGAGGCGGATCCGGCGCGGCTCGCGGCGGCCACCGGCGACGGCGGCCCGGCCGGGCTGCGGGAGCGGCACGCGCTGCGCAAGCGGGCGCGCGCCCTGTGGCTGGGCGCGGGCAAGCCGGAACGCGACGACCTGCTCGCCGCGCTGGCGCTGGCCGCCGGGCAGCTCGCCGAATGGGACGCCCTCCGCGACCCGCCCGCCGATCCGTCCGCTGAGGGACCCGGCGGCGACCAGGGGCGCGGGCGGCCGCCGTGGCCGCCGTCCGACCTCGGCGGTCTGCTGCGCCTGCAGGCCGAGTGCGAGGCGCACCTGGCCTCGCTGCGCGCCTACGTGCGGGTCCCGGACGACCCCGAGGAGGTGCTCGCCGCGCTCTGCGCCGACCGCGACACCGCGTGGAAACTGCCCAGACTGTACGACCTGGGCGCCCGCTTCGACGCCCTGGGCCTCGGCCAGCTCCTGGACGACCTGGCGCGCAAACGGGCGGGAGCCGGCCTGGCGGCGGCGGCGTTCGACCACGCCTGGTACTCCTCGATCCTCGACCACATCAGGGTAAGCGACCCCCGCTACGCCGCCAACCGGGGCGACGCGCTGGACGAGATCGCCGGGGACTTCCGCGAACGCGACGTCCAGCACCTGGCCGCCAACCGGGCCCGCGTACGCAGGGCCTGGGCCGTCCGGCTGCGGGACGCCGAGGACCGGCACCCGCTCCAGGCCAGGGTGATCCGCAAGCAGGCCGCCCTGCGCAGGGGTCACCTGCCGCTGCGGCGGCTGCTCGACCAGAGCGGCGACGTGCTGTTCGCGCTCAAGCCGTGCTGGGCCATGTCGCCGCTGATCGTCAGCCAGGTGCTGCCCGCGACCAGGATGTTCGACGTGGTGATCTTCGACGAGGCCAGCCAGATCGTGCCCGCCGACGCGGTTCCGGCCATCATGCGGGCGCACCAGATCGTGGTCGCGGGCGACGACAGGCAGCTCCCGCCGACCAACTTCTTCCGTCAGGTCGGGGACGGGGCCGAGGACGCCGAGGAGGAGGACCTGGTGTCGTTCGGGGCGGGGTTCGAGTCCGTGCTCGACGCGCTCCGGCCGCTGCTGCCGACCTGGCCGCTGACCTGGCACTACCGCAGCAGGGACGAGCGGCTGGTGGCGTTCTCGAACGCGCGCATCTACGGCGGCGCGCTGACCACGTTCCCCGGGGTGTCGCGCGGCGACTGCCTGCGGCACGTGGTCGTCGCCCAGCCGGAGCTGGCCGGGCAGGAGGCGTCGGTGTCGGCCGAGGTGGACAAGGTCGTCGAGCTGGTGCTCGACCACGCCCGCGCCAGGCCGGGGGAGTCGCTCGGGGTCATCGCGCTCGGCATGCGCCACGCCGAGCACATCGACCAGGCGCTGCGGGCGGCGCTGGCCGCGCATCCCGAGCTGGAGGAGTTCTTCGCCGAGGACGCGGCGGAGCCGTTCTTCGTCAAGAACCTGGAACGCGTCCAGGGTGACGAGCGGGACGCGATCATCCTCACCATCGGGTACGGCAAGCACCGCGACGGCCGCATGCGCTACCAGTGGGGGCCGCTGCTGCGCGACGGCGGCGAGCGCAGGCTGAACGTGGCCGCCACCCGCGCCAAGCACCGGCTCACCCTGGTCAGCGCGTTCTCCAGCCACGACGTGGACCCGGCCCGCATCACCAAGGCGGGCGCCCGGCTGCTGGCCGACTACCTGGAGTACGCGGGCTCCGGCGGCACCCCGGCCGACGCCTCGGGCGGGACGACGCTCAACCCGTTCGAATCCGACGTACGGGACCGGCTGGCCAGGTACGGCATCACCGTCGTGCCCCAGTACGGCGTCGGCGGCTTCCGCGTCGACTTCGCCGCCACCCATCCGAAGAATCCGGACAAGATGGTGCTGGCGATCGAGGCGGACGGGGCCTCGTACCGGGACTCGCGCAGCGTGCGCGATCGGGACCGGCTGCGGAAGGAGCATCTGGAGCGGCTCGGCTGGAACTTCCACCGCCTGTGGTCCACGAACTGGTTCCACGATCCGCAGGCGGAGGCGGACAAGCTGCGGGCGGCGTACGAGCAGGCGGTCGCGGGCACCGACCCGGAGCCGCCGGGCACCGACCCCGGCCCGCCCCAGCCCGGCACCGGCACAGGCACCGGCCCGCCTCAGCCCGGCGCCGAGCTGGACCGGAGGACCTGAGCCATGCCGATCGCCCCCGGCCCGAGCGGGGCCGGGGGCGATCGGGCCGGTGGCTCAGGTCAGCAGCTCCCACCAGCCCTCCACCGCTTGGGCGGCGGAGGTGTCGACGGCCTCGCCGGGCCGGGGCACGACGATCTTGACGTCGCGGGCCTTGGCCTCGCGCCACAGCCGGTCCACCGGCTCCGCCCAGGGGTGCAGGGCCAGCGTGAACGTCGCCCAGTGGACCGGCAGCAGCAGCCGGCCGCCCAGGTCGAGATGGGCGTTGACGGCCTCTTCCGGGTTCATGTGGATGTCCGGCCAGGCCGGGCTGTAGGCGCCGATCGGCATCAGCGTCAGGTCGAACGGCCCGTGCTGCGCGCCGATGCCCTTGTATCCCGAGAAATATCCGGAGTCGCCGGCGTAGAACACCCGCTTGCTCGCCCCGGCGACCACCCACGAGCCCCACAGGGTGTCGTTGCGGGTGAACGTCCGCCCGGAGAAGTGCCTGGCGGCGGTGGCGATGATACGCAGCCCCGCGACCTCGGCCTCCTCCTCCCAGTCGAGCTCGATGATCCGGTACGCGGGCACGCCCCACCGCTCCAGATGCGCCCCGATGCCCAGGGGCACCAGGAACGGCGCCCTCTGCGTACGGGTCAGGGAGCGGACGGTCGCCAGGTCGAGGTGGTCGTAGTGGTCGTGCGAGATCGCGATCGCGTCGATCTCCGGCAGCTCGCCCAGCTCCAGGGGCACCGGGTGGTGCCGCTTCGGGCCGACGAGCTGCGAGGGGGAGGGACGCTTGCTCCACACCGGGTCGAACAGCACCCGCTTGCCCTCGATCTCCACCAGCGTGGAGGCGTGGCCGTACCAGACCACGCGCAGGCCGTCGGCGGGCGGCGGCTCCGACGGCGGCACGCGCAGCGGGATGAGGCCGCCGGGGCGGCGCTGCTCCTTGTCCTTGGCCAGCTCGCCGAGCAGGCTCACGGGCGGCCTGCCGATCAAGGTGGTCTGCTCGGGCATCGGGTTGACGAAGGCCCCGTCCCTGAACTGCGGCGATTGCCGCATCCTCGCCACCCGGTCCGGCCCCGACGCCAACGGCCGCACGCCGAGCTCGGCGGGCACCTCGCGCAACGCCCAGCCCGCCGCGGCGAGCGCGACGCCTCCCGCGAGGACCCGCCGCGCCGTCCGCTTTCCTGCCATTCCGCACACTCCCCTGGAAGATCGCTCCATCCCGCTCAACCGAGCGAGCAACCCCGGTGTTCCCGTTCTACGATATATCGCGATAGATCAGACGGTTTTGATCGTCCCGCCATCGATGACGTAGTCGGCGCCGTTGACGCTTCCAGCGTGCGGCGAGGCCAGATACGTCACCAGGGCGGCGACCTCTTCCGGTTCGACGAACCTACCGGTCGTCATTCCCGAGTTCGACGGCAGCCCTGCCAGCAGTTGCTCGTGCTCCAGGCCGAGCGAGGCGGCCAGCGCCGCGCCGTACCCGTCGGGGGCCTCGAACAGCGACGTGCGGGAGGCGCCGGGCGAGATCGTGTTCACCCGCACGCCGCGCGGTCCGAACTCCTCCGACAGCGCCTTCCCGAACGCGGTCAGCGCGGCCTTGGCCGTCGTGTACGTGATGGGGCCCGTGTGCGGCATCCGGGCGCCGACGGAGGAGATGTTGATCACGCTGCCGCGCTGCCGCAGCAGGCTGGGAAGTGCGGCCCTGGTGGCGCGTACGGTGCTGAGCAGGTTCAGGTCGTAGGTCTGGCGCCACTGGTCCTCGTCGAAGCCGAGGAAGCCGCCGAACTGGCCCTCGCCCCCGTCGCCACCGCCCACGTTGTTGACCAGCAGGTCGATCTCGCCCAGCTCGGCCAGCGCCCGCTCGATGACGTCGGCGGGGCCGTCCGCGGTGGACAGGTCGGCCGTGACCAGGCTCGCGCCAGTCTCCTTGAGCGCGGGCGAGATCGTCCGTGCGGCGGCCACGACCCGCATCCCCTCGCCGATCAGGGCCTCGACGATGGCCAGCCCGAGGCCCCTGCTCGCGCCGGTGACGACGGCGGTCTTGCCGGTGAGTCGCATGTCCATGATGTGTCTCCTGCTAGTTGCATCGGTTTCGATGCCTTCAACATAGAACTTGCAACACCGATGACGCAAGTTGAGGATGAAGAGAGACATTGGAGTACTCTGTAGGGGTGAATGAGACGACGCGGGCGCTGAGGTCCGATGCCGAGCGGACCGTGCGGACGATCCTGGAAGCGGCCGAGCGGGTGCTCAGCAAGAATCCGGCGGCCAGCATGGAGCAGATCGCCGAGGCGGCGGGGGTGGCGCGCACGACCGTGCACCGGCGCTTCGCCTCGCGGGAGGCGCTGGTGGGCGCGATGACGGCGTGGGCGACCCGGAGCTTCGCGGCGGCCGTGGAGGCCGCGCACCCGGAGACCACGCCGCCGCTGGTGGCGCTCTACCAGGTCACGGCGAACGTGCTGCGGGTGAAGATCGACTGGGGGTTCGCGATGAGCCGGGCGCTGTCCTCCGACCCGGAGGTCGCCAGGGTGCACGCGGACGTCGAGGAGCGCTGCCGCCGGCTCTTCATCAGGGCGCGGGAGACCGGGGTGCTGCGGGCCGAGGTGGATCCGGAGTGGGCCAGGCGGGTCTACTACGCGCTGATCCACGAGGCGGCCGAGAGCCGCGACGGAGAGGCCGACGCCCTGGCGGCGCGCCTGGTGGACACGCTTCTGCGGGGCGTCGGCACGGGCAAGGGCCTCGGCTAGAGCCTTCTGCGGTACGGGGCCCCGGCGGTGTCACGGGCGGTCGTCGATCATCGGGAAGCCCGTTTTCGACCAGATGGCCCGGGAGGCCGACTCGCCGAACACCGTGACGTTGCCCGGGTCGCCGCCGAACCTCGCGATGTTCTCGTGCACCCAGCGCAGCGCCGCGACCTGGTCCAGCATGCCCCGGTTGGCCGGCGCGCCGGGGACGTGGCCGTACCCCTCCATGCCGACGCGATAGTTGAACGTGACGACCACCACGCCCTGCTCCGCCAGCGTCCTGCCGTTGTAGGCGGGCAGGTCGGCGTAGCCGGAGCAGTTCGCGCCGCCGTAGATCCACACCATCACCGGCAGGCCGGCGCCGCCGGGGTCGGGGGTCCAGACGTTCAGGGTGAGGCAGTCGAGCCCGTCCTCCGGCCGCCACGGGGGGCGCGCCGGCTCCTTCCGTCATGGCCTCCGATCTTCAGTCTCGTCGCTTTCGGTTGGTTTGCGGTCGGGGAAGGGCCAGGGATTGGGGCGGCAGCGGTTCAGCGACTTGGACTGCTGCGTCATGACCGGGGCCAGGCGGCCGGGGCCCGGGCAGGAGCGGTGGTGGTGGCCCAGCCCGTGGCCGACCTCGTGGCTGATGAGGTAGTGCCGGTAGGCGGTCAGGTCGCCGTCGTACTGGGGGACGCCCTTCGCCCAGCGCAGGGCGTTGATGACCGAGCGGGTGCCGTTCCAGCAGGACAGGCGGCCTCCGGTGCGCAGCGGGAGGCACTGGCGGACGGTGAGGCGGGGGCTGGACAGGGCGACGCGCACGCGTACGGGGCCGTGGTCGACGCGCTGGAAGCGGGCCCAGCCGCGGACGTCGTTCAGCGTGCGGTGCACGTCGGCGGCGAACTCGTCCGGGTCGAACGGCAGGCCGCGCTCCACCTCGACCAGGTACCGCACGACCGCGCCGCGGCCCCGCCTGGCGGGCGACCCGCCGGGGACGACGGCGTACTCGCCCGAGGCCGCGTACGGCACCCGCACGTCCCTCCGTGGCGGGGGACCCTTGGGGCGGGGAGCGGTGGACGGGCGGGGCGGTTTGGACGGCGACGGCGACGGCGACGGCGCGGTGGGGATGGCGCCGCAACCGGTGGCGAGCAGCAGGAGCAGGAGCAGTATCAGCGGTGCGAACAACGGCAACGCGGCCTCCCCACGAGATCACGGTGGGGAGGAAACCGATCATACGTGGACGGAAGTCACGATCTTCGGGCAGGGGGCTGTTCCTGCTCCTTTCGCGCGCGTACTCGCCGTCCCCTCGCCTCGATCACCACCACACGACTTTGTCGCGGCCTGTGCGTATTCCATGCATATATCAATATTATTCCGACCAGCTCTATCCTGTGGGAATTCCGTCGCGGGGTATGTGGAGGTGAGGCGAATGAGGCGACTCGGAAAGAGAGTCGGCGCTGTCGCCGGCATGTCGCTGGCACTCAGTGCGTTCCTCGTCATCCCGGCAACAACGGCACACGCGCTACTCAAAGCTTGTTCATCGGGCCGGGAGGAGCGGATGGGCCCGGACTATGCGTGGTCAATCTGCCGGGAAGGCACCGGCGAGCAGCAGGTGGGCGTAGTGTGGATCAAGAGGAGTAACGGGAGCTTTTACGACACCGACTGGAGTGGGGACTGGGCGGGACGGGCCCAAATGTCCCTCATGGAGATTAATAGCGCCGCCCATACATGCTGCCGAGTGGGTGGCATTATCAGGCGGAATCGCGACTGACGCCGCCCATGAGGGTTCTTCTGGGAGAGTCGCGACTCGGTACCCGGGAGGGCCCTCTTCCCATGGCGTTGCCGCAAGTGGCACACGCAGCGTCTCCAGCAGCATGAACGCCCCACCTGGCTCGCCCCGGAGAGAATGCCCGCATGCTTGCTGCTGCGACGTGCGACCTTCTTCCATCCTTGGCGTTAGGCTCCGGGTGGCGGCGAAGAGGCCCCGACCTAGGTGTGTATCGAAAGCGCCGGTCATAGCCACCCGTTGCGCTGAGGCAGGGGTAAACCGCTACTTCAGCGGTGGAGGTGGCGAGTACGGTGTGGCTGTGGCCGGTGATCGCGTGCAGCGGCGGCTCACGGAGACCGACGCGCGGACGCGAAGGAGCGAATGGTGCCAGGCGCTGTACTGCGAGGGGTGACTCTGGACTGTGCCGACCCCCAGACGCTGGCGGGCTTCTACGGTGCGCTGACCGGGATGCGCGAACTCTTCAGTACGGATGAGTTCGCCGCTCTGACGGACGACTCCGGCTGTGATCTGGGGTTCCAGAGGGTTGAGGGATACCGGGCTCCGCAGTGGCCGGGTCAGGACGTGCCGCAACAGTTCCACCTGGATTTCCGCGCTGACGACCTCGATGCGATGGAAGAGCTGGCCCTGGAACTCGGCGCGGCCAAACCGGACCATCAGCCCGGCGACGGACGCTGGCGGGTGCTCCTGGATCCGGCCGGCCACCCCTTCTGCCTGACGTCTTCCTGACATCACCGGCGTTGGCAGGTATCCCCCCGTCAGACGCCGTAGCGCTCAGGCTTGGGCGAACGGTTCATCGGCTGCCGGCCGCCTCGCGGGTGGTCAGGTGGTGGCGGGGGCGTAGGGGGTGATGTCGATGGGCGGCTCCTCGCCGAGTGCGAGCGCGGCGGCGATCCTGCCGGTGAAGGGCCCGGCGGTCAGGCCGTACGCGCTCAGGCCCGTCGCCACCACGACGCGGCCGGTGAGCGGGCCGATGAGGGCGGGGCCGGGGGCGTACACGGGGCGCAGGCCCACTCTCGCCTCGGTCACCGTCGCCGCGTACAGTCCGGGCGCCACCCGCAGCCCCGCCTCGATCACCTCGTCGAGCCCGCCCATGGTGACGCGCGGCGCGAACCCGACGTCCTCCACGGTCGCCCCGACCACCACGCGGGAGTCGGGGAAACCCAGCAGGTAGGGGCCGACCCTGGGGAGCACCATCGGCCACCACGCGGTGTCGACGCCCTCCAGGGTGGCGTGCAGGATCTGCCCCCGCCTGGGGAACACCGGCAGCTCCACGCCCAGAGGGCGGCACACCTCGCCCGTCCACGCTCCGGCTGCGACGATCACCATGTCGGCGTCGAGCGGCACCCCCTCCTCGGCGAACCGGCCGCGTCCGGAGGCCACGGAGGCCGGGACGGCGGTGGGCGCGAGCGGCGCGGCCTGCCGCCACGAGACGGTGTCACCGCTCACGGCGCTTTCGCTCGTGATCCCTCCGCCTACGGACCCTGCGCCTGCGGCCGTTCCGCCCGCCGCCCCTTCGCTCGCGGGGCCCTGTTGCTCGGGGCCTGCGCCGTTCGGCTGCCGTTGCCCGGCTGCGGCCTGCTCGGTCGCCCGTCCCCGGAGGGCGGACGAGGGCTGGTCGCCGTCCGCCGGTGGCTGGGCTGGTGACGCGTCCCAGGGGGCAGGTCCGCCGATCGGGTCGTGCACGAGGACTTGGCCGTCGGGGGTGAGCGTCGCGGCACCCGTACGTACCTGCGCGCCCTGGGCGATGGCGGCGCGCAGCAGGGCGTCGCGTACCGAGCGGCCGTCCACCCGGGCGGCGCCCGGCACGAGGAGCGCGCTCAGGGTGTCGGACAGCGGCGGGAACAGCTCTGCCGGCGTGGGCACGTCCACGACGTCGCCCATCTCCGGCGCGGCGGAGTGGCGGCGGCGCAGCAGAGCGCGTACCGGCTCCAGGTCGGCCGGATCCTCGGCCACCAGCAGGGCGCCGACCTTGGCGTACCCGATGTCCTCGCCCAGCTCCTCCACCAGGTCGGGGTAGAGCCGGGCGCCTTCGCGGGTCAGCCGGTACCAGTCGTCGTCCTCGGGATGGTCCACCCACGGGCACACGATGCCCGCGCCCGCCTGCGTCGCCTCGCCCTGATAGCCGCCGTCCACCACGGTCACCGACGCGCCCCGCCCGCTCAGGTAGTAGGCCGCGCTGGCTCCGACGATGCCGCTTCCGATCACCACAACACGCATGCGACCAATGATCGCAGCAGGGGTGACCTCGGCTGATGACCGGATCGGCCGCTTGCCATCCGGATACTCCGTCACGGCCTACTCCGTGCTTGGACCCCTTGCGCGGCCCAGCGGGCCGCACGGAGTACGGCCTGGGGCGTGGCCCGGGGTACGGTCTGGGGCTCGGCTCGGAGAACGGTCCCGGCGCGGTGGCCAAGGACGGCCCGGAGGACGGCCCGGACGGCCTGGGAACGGCCCGAGCACGGCCCGAGCACGGCCGGGAACGGCTCGGAGAGCGGGCCCGAGAACGGCACGGAGGGCGGCGCTGCCCGTGCGCTCTCTCGACCGTGATCCGGGACGGTTATGGTCAGCGCATGGACGTCGCCGTCACCATGATCGACCTGCCGAGCCCTGTCCAGGCCGCCGCATCGGACGGGACCACTGTGTGGTGTGCGGGGAGTGATGGGGTGCGGGCCTACACGCCGACCGGCACCCCGCTCCACGCCACTCCCGGCACCCGCCGCCCGCCACAGCCCGTCAGACCCGCCGGGAGGTACGCGGCCCGCCCAGCGGCTCGCGCGGACGCGGATCAGGAGACGGATCGCAGAGACACGGGTCGTGCAGCAGGTCGCAGGGATGAGGGTCATGCGGCGGGCCGTGGAGATGTGGGTCGCAGGGACGAGGGTCGCGGGGCGGGCCGCAGGGATGCGAGTCGTGGGGACACGAGTCGCGGGGCGGATCGCGCGGACACAGGTCGTGGGGCGGGTCGTGGGGACGTGGGTCGTGGGGCGGGCCGTCCGGACCCGCGCCGTGGGCCTGGTCGCCCGGACGGCGGCTACGTGGGTCCCTCGACCAGTGGCGGTGACGCGGGGCGGGTGCCCGACGGCGAGGGCGTGGGCCGCGTCGCGAACGGCAGGGGCGCGGGTCGTGCGGCGAACGGCGGCGACCCGGGCCGCACGGCCGATGGCGGGGTGCTGAAGCTGAGCTCGCTGGCGGCGGTGCCGGGGACGGTCTCCGCCGGTACGGCCGGCGTCCCCGGCACGCTGGCGGGGACCGTGATGGTGCCGAGGACGTTCGCGGGGGCGCCGCCCTTGGACTCGCGGCCCGCCGGCACCCTGGCGGGGACGGTCGCCGGGACCGCCGGTGACCGGGTCTACTGGCTCGATCCCGAGGGCCTGCCGATAGCGAGCGCGCAGTTCGAAGGCAGGGTCCTCGCGGGCGGCGGGGAGATCTGGGCCGTCGGGGCCGGCCGGGCGCGCCGGTTGACCGCGCCCGGCCAGTTAGGTGAGGCGGTCGAGCTGCCCGGACTCGACCAGTGCGCGGTGGAGGGCGAGCGGCTGTGGTGGACGTCGAAGCGGGACACCGCGTTGCGCGGCGGTCCGAAGGAGGTCGATCTCGAGTCGAGCGAACGTGGCGGCATGATCGTGTGCGCCGGATCCCTGTGGGTCAGCGTCGCGGGCGGGCTGCTGCGCGTGTCCGCGTGGTCGGGCGAGCCGAGGCGGTTCGTGCGGGCGCCGGAGGGGCCGGTGCCGTTCCTCGTCTGCGCGAACGGGGTGGTGGCCGGAGCGGGACACGACCTGTTCGCGCTCGCCCCGGCCGCCGGCGCCCCCTTACGCGTGATCTCGCTGGGCCTGGCGTCGCCTCCCGCGCTGATGATCGCGGCGGGCAAGCACGTGTGGGCCTTCCCCGCCGACCGCTCCCAAGCCTTGATCGTGTCACTGTGACAGCCGCTCGACCGCTGCTCCAGCCGTAGTTCTTCATGCCAGAGGGGAGCGCCTTCGGCAACCGCTCCGGCAGGGGGCTATATGCCGGATGGGAGCGCTTCAGCGGGCGTTCCGGCCGCGGGCCGGATGGGAGCACCCTCCGGCCGCCGCTTCGGCTGCGAGCCTGCATGCCGGACGGGAGCGCCTAAGCCGCTGCTTTGGCCGTGAGTATGCACGCTGGATGCGAGCGCCTCCGGCCGACGCCCGGGCCGTGAGTCTGCATGCCCGCTGCGCGGGCCTCAGCCGGCGTTCCAGCCGTGGGTCTTCATGAGTTTGGCCGCCACTCTGGCGAACCGGTCGCCGTCGAGGACCGCGCCCTCGCGCCTGATGTCGTCCTCGTCCAGGACGAATACCCGGTCCAGCCGTACGTACGACACCCGGTCCTCGCGCCCCCACGGGCCCAGCTCCAGCCAGTCGGGTCCCTCGTCGCCCTTGCTGGACAGCATCATGCCCAGCAGCCTGCGCCCGGTGCGGCCCACGATCAGCAGCGGGCGGTCCTTGCCCTTGGCCGGGTCCTCTTCGTACGGCACCCAGGCCCAGACGATCTCCCCTGGGTCGGCCAGGCCGTCGAGGTCGGGGGAGTAGGCCAGGGTGGCGGGCCCGTTGAGGGAATGGATTTCGCGTACCGCGCCCCGAGCCGGTCGGGGATCCTCACCTAGATCGCGCATTGTGGGAGCCTACGGTGGCCGCCCGGCCAAAATCCAGCCGGTCACGGATCTCCTGCGGAGGCGAGCAGGCGGCGCAGCGCCGTGGGGGTGTGGCCGACGTGCCGGCGGATCGTGCGGGTCAGGTGGGCCTGATCGGCGAACCCCAGGTCGGCGGCCAGTGCCGCCAGGCTCGTGGTGCCGCTCTCCAGCCGGTCGAGTGCCCGGCCCACCCGGACGCGGTTGCGATAGTGGGTCAGGGAGATGCCGAGCTCGCGGGTGAACGCCCTGCTGAGCTGGTAGGGCGAGACGGCCAGGAGCTCGGCCAGCGTCAGCAGCGCGCCGGCCGCCGGATGATCGGCGGAGATGGCCTCACGGGCGGCATCGGCGATCGCGGCCGGAGTGGCCGGAGTGGCTGGACGGCGCAGCCCGGTGGCCGTGGCCGGCGCGGCCGGACGGCCCGGGTCGGCAGCCGCGGTGGGGGTGCGAGTGGGGTTGATCGCCGGAGTGAAGGCTGGGTTGGCGATTCGGGTGGGGGTGGGATTGATCGCCGGCGTGGAGGCGGAGTTGGTGACCTGAGTGCGGATGGGGTCGAAGGCCCGAGAGGAGGCGGGATTGGTGGAGGACGAGCCGAGGTCACCGTGCAGGGCGTCC